>JBHEKO010000632.1:0-8168 GCA_041859475.1 Candidatus Hydrogenedentales bacterium | reverse complement strand
CGTGGGCAAGGAACGCAAATCCGCCCAGCAGACACAACGCGCCAAAGAATCGCCAGACCTCGAATGCGATACGCGTGTTCCACCCGAACCACCGCATAAGCCGGCCAAGCGCCAGAAACTCGGCGTTGAAGTACGTGCGTTCTTCGTCCCGATACGTCATGGCATTGATGAAGAACGTGTGCCCCTTGGCGGCCTGACGGATGAACGAGAAATAGGCGTTAATGTCCTCGCCCTGCGCCACCTGCCCAATGAAGCGCGTGCCCTCGGGGGCGTAGCGATCGGCTTGCCAATACGGAATTGACGTTACGAGAAACACGCACACAGCAAGCGCAATCGGCCAGATAAAATCGGCCGCAGACGCCCTGCGCGGAGCCTCGCTCTCCACAATCACGCTCATGCTCTTCGTGATACCCCTTTCAACTCGCACGCATCGGAGTATAGGACCGGCGCTACGGGCCTTCAAGGAATGTGGCGGGCAATGATATGTTAAGAAGAAAAGACTACGCATTCCGTACCGGTTTCGCCGATAATCGGCAGCAACAAGCAGGAGGCCTATGCAAGCGAACAGTTACGAGAAGAGCCCCGTTGTCGAGATCACGGGACTGGCCCACGGCGGGCATGGCGTTGGCCGAATCGACGGGCGCGTATGCTTCGTTCCGTGCGTCCTTCCAGGCGACAAAGTGCGCCTGCGAAACGTGCGCCTCACCAAAGGCGTGTTCTGGGGCGAGGCCGATTCGCTGCTTGAGGCGTCGCCTGATCGAACCGAGCCTCCGTGCGACGTCTTCGGCGTCTGCGGCGGTTGCACGTGGCTGCACTTCGCGTATCCCCCGCAAGCGGAATGGAAGAAGCGCATCGTCTCCGATTGCCTGAAACGCATTGGCGGCATCGACACCGAAGTACGATGGACGGAAGACGCGTCGCTGCGTCTTGGCTATCGCACCCGCGCGGAGTTTCACGGCGACGGCACCAAGACCGGCTTCTACGGCGCGTGGTCGCACGATGTGGTGGATTTGGCCGCTTGCCCGTTGTGCCACCCCAAACTGAACACGGCATTGGGACTGCTCCGGCAAGCGAAGCCGACGTGCGGCGTGGAACTCACCGTGAATCCCGATGGCGACGAGGTCCTTGCGTGGACCAAAGCGCCGAACTCCACGGTTCGCAAGATCTTCCCCTTGGCGCAAACGGAAAGAGACGACGCGCCGCGCCACTTCTTTCAATTCGACGGCGTTTCCGTGGTCAACGGGACGTTCAGCCAATCCAGCCTGCTGTTGAACCGCGTTCTGCTGCGTGTCGTCCGCGAGGAGCTAAAAGGCGCGCACCGCGTGCTCGACCTCTACTGCGGCAACGGCAACCTCTCCGCGGCACTGCCGGCGGGCGTGGACGTTTCCGGACTAGACCACAATCGAGCCGTGGTCGAAGCGGCGAACACGGTGCGCGCGGGGGCCTACCGCGTGGGGTCCGAAAACGATTTCTGCCGTGCGCTGCGTACGTACGCCTGGGATTCCGTGCTCTTGGATCCTCCGCGTACCGGGGCAAAGGCCATCGCACCGGATCTGGCAAAGGCCAACGCGAGTCGCATTGTATATGTCTCTTGCGACCCCGCCACGCTCGCCCGCGATGCAAAGGCAATTGTCCAAGCGGGATGGACCATCGCACGCGTTACGGCCGTCGACATGTTTCCCAATACCGCGCACGTGGAAACGGTGTGCGTGTTCGAGAAAGGCTGACTCTCAGGTTACCCGGTTCCGAAGATAGGCCTGAAGTTCGCGCAACCCGATGATCGTTTTTCCGTCGTCGAATTCGCGGTTGGCAAGCATCCGCTCCACTTCATCGAAGGTCAGCTCGACCAGTTCCACGCGCTCGTCGTGTTCCAGGCGCTGTGCCGTCTTCGTCAAGTCGAACGCGAGATAGATTTCGTCGCGCTCATTCGTGAATCCCGGCGAACAGTAACACGACGCGACATGCACCATCCGCCCCGCAACGTGCCCCGTTTCTTCCTCAAGTTCGAGGCGGCCGCGGTGTTCGGGATCTTCGCCGGGCTCCAGGCGCCCCGCCGGAATCTCCAGAATGTGCTTATCGATGGCAATCCGAAACTGGCGAACGAGGATCACGCGGTTGTCCACAACCGGCACGATGCCCACGCCTCCGCCGTGTACGCACACTTCCCGGTGCGCAACAGTGCCGTCATCCAGCCGCGCCTCGCCGATGTGGACGTCGAAGATCTTTCCTTCGTAAATGCTCTTCTTGTGAATCCAGGTCTCGTTCACGAATTCTCCTTGCTATCTTTGCAGCAACTGTCTTGCCGAAGCCGTTTTTATTGGTTGTTCAATCATGAGCCAAGCAGGCCGTGATTTCGTCAGGCCGCGTGCCCCGTCATTTACTTTCGCGCCTTCGCCCAAATGTTCAGCCCAAACTCGAACAACCCGATGGCGATGGCGTCTTGGGGAAACCCGCCCGCGCGCAGCGTCTCGGCGACATCGCTTCGCGAATAGGCGTCCTTGTGTTCGTCGATCTCTTCCGAACTCACAAGGCGCAACGCGGAGAGTATCTTAAGTATTCCAGCCGTTCCGGAAGCGGGGGTCGTGAGCACATAGACGCCTCCGGGTTTGAGGATGCGCCGGATTTCCCGGGTCAAGTCGATTAGCATTTGCGGGTTCAGGTGTTCGAATACGGCGAGCATGGTCACCGCGTCGAAGAAATCGTCGTCGAAGGGAAGGCGCGTGGCCGTCTCCAGGTCATGGGCCAGCAAGGTAATCCCTTGCATCTTGAAGCCCTCGATGGCTTGGGGGCTGGCTACGCGATCCAGGCCGTACTTCCCGGCAAACCGTGTCGATGTCAAGAACAAAGGGAACGAACCGCAGCCGATATCCAGGACGCGTCCGGCCCTGGCCGTTTCGGGAATGAGGCTGTCTGCCATGTCCCGGCGTTTCCGTGCGAGAAACCGCTCAAGCAGTCCATGTCCCCGCGTGACCTTCTCGGATGGCGTCATTCTAGCTAGCCCTTCTTATCCCCAGTCTGTGGAGGCGCTTGGCTCAGGTCGTAAAGATACGCACTCGATTGGCTCGACTCGAAAGCGTCGAGGCGCTTTCCCGAGGCGTCCAGGAAAGTCACGAAGAACTGCCGGTCTTGTCCCGACAAATGTTTGTTCGATGTCTCAAAGACAAACCAGACCCTCGATTGTCCACGGAAAGCCTCGATATCGCGAACGTAGCTGGACCAATCCGCGCGCGAGGGGACGCCCAGCACCGTCGAACCGGGCAAAGCGCCGTCTTTCTTTTCATAGTATTGAATCGGGAAGATGGCCCAGTGATAGACATAGACCGTATCGGTAGCCTGCACGCGGTCCTTCAGAAACGCATAGGTTGGCCGTATGCCATCCGAGGCCTCGGGTCTCACCATGGAACGAATCGCCGATATCGAGGGCTGCGTCAAGGCCACGATGACAATGCATCCGGCTATCATGGGCGAACGCGCATGTGCGCGCAGTTGCTCGAACCCCTCCGCGACAAACGGCAGCAACAGCGGCACGGTGAAAAGCAGGAAGCGCCCCGAGAACGGGTAGCGCTGCAATCCGCTGGCCAGGAGCGCAAAGGCGATCGGGGTAAGCAGCATGGCCCCCAGCACCGGGGCGCGCCGCAGAAACGGTGCTACACCCAGCAAGAACAAGACTGCCCCCACGCCACCAGCCGTCATTCCTATGGGGTCTGCAAAGAAGTCGAAGAAATTGCGTACGAACCAATTCATGTCAATCAACGAGCGCGGAGGAAAAGGCATGAACGAATCCAGCCACCACGAACGGACCTCGGCATTCGCCCCGATGGCGCGCAAGGAGAACTGGAAATACGCCGCGAAGCTTGCTGCCCACACCAAGGAGATCAACGCTAACCCAACGCACTCTCGATACCGCCGCCGGTGTGCCGCGTCGATATGGAGCGCCGTCGCCGCACCCGCCAAGACGAACACGGCGGGAAACGAACACCACACGGCAACTCCCCCCACTGCCGCGGCCAGCGCGCCGCGCGTCAGCGTCACGTTTCCCTTGGCCATCGGGGTCAACATCGCCAACAGGACCAACGTGACGAGAACATCCGTGGAGTATTGCTTCACTTCCGACGCGTACCGGATGCCGGTGGCGGAGACGGCGAATATGGCAAGCGCAAACACCGCGCCCCCCCAGCCCGTCCAGCGGCGAAGGAGCATGTACAGCAGGAAAGGCGCAACTATCCCAGCGACAAGCGGCACAACCCGTAGCGCGTATTCGCTCGGTCCCAGGAAATCGACCACCGCTCGTTCCGCCATTAGGAAGGCAATTGGAGCGCCCTGGCCATAATCCAAGCGTTCCAGCAAACCGGCATACGAGCGGCTTAGGATGTTCAGCGCCAGATAGGCCTCGTCGAGCCAGATGGCCTTGTTGTGCAGGTATTCCGCGAGGCGAAACGCGCACGCCGCAAAAAGTACTGCGCAAGGGAGTACGATGGCCCCAATGCGGCCCTGTCCCCAAGGCACGCGCGCTGCTTCCGATTTGACGGGTTCATCTTCCATGGCGGAGAGGATACTATACGCGGGTGCGCCGGGACAGCATTCCGCATGGAGGACTCGGAGCGTGTATGCGAAAACCGGGGTCTCGATGTATAATTGCGCCCGGCGGCTGACTGGAATGCACACAAATAGGGGAGGCTATGCCTATGGCGCTGGTAGCATCTGTTTGTCTCAATCACCCTGGCGTCGAAGCGGTGGGGCGCTGCAAACAATGCGGCAGACCATTCTGCAATGCATGCAAGGTTTCGGGACCCACCGGCGTCTTTTGCAGTGAGACCTGCAAAGAAAAGCACGAGACCTTCATTCAAAGAGCCGGCGATCTGGATGCCCAGAAGAAGCGAAGCGCCGGCTTTGGGGCGACACTCCGGAAAGTCTTCAACCTGGCCTTGGCGCTCGTCGTGATCGCCGCAATCCTTGGCGTAGCAGGAGCCGTATTTCAAATTCCAGTTCTATCTCCCATCGTTCATCACGTAAGAGGCATCATCGGTATTTAGGAGACAACACATGGATCTGAGCCGTTTCAAATGGCCCCTCATCATCCTCATTGTCGGAGGCGCAATCTGGCTTGTCACCGACCCCGGCGTGGACTACATGTTCAACAAGTTCACCAAAGGCGAAGTGGGCGCCGACCCCAAGCAAGACGCACTCAATGAAGCGGGCCTCACGCGGCTCGCCGACTTCCTGATGAAGACATTTCGGTACGCACGCGCCGCGGAAGTCATCAACGCGGACTTGGATCGCTATCCTCAAGGGAAGAACGCCCTGTTAAACTACTATCGCTTGGCGAAGTGTGTCGAGAAGATGGGGCAGTACGCGGACAGCGTGAAGATACTCCAGGATCTACGCGACCAGGAAGCCCACAGTACGGACGAGCGTGTGCCCGAGAGGGATGTCTTGCAGTTGCGCATCGACAAACTCGTCGAGACCCATGAGTTGGGCGAAATCGGGAAAGCGTGAGTAGCTTCATCGTAAGCGATTCCGAGTGGAGTGTGAATAGCATTGCCGGATAGGATCTTTGGCTGAATCCCGGTTTTGGAGTGCCTGCGCGCAAAGAAACGAGTCGCGCGCAGGCTCTTTCTGTTGAACGATGCAAAAGGCATCGAAGCCATTCGACACACCGCCACGGGCGTCCCCACGGAAATCTGCGACCGCCGCGTTCTCGACCAGATGGCGGCAGGCGCTACCCATCAGGGCGTCATCCTGGAAGCGGATCCCCTGCCCGTGTTGGATGAGCAAGGATTTCTACGCACGGACGTGCCGTCCGACGCGATCATCGTCGTGCTGGACGAGGTGGAGGACCCGCACAACCTCGGGGCCATCGTCCGTTCCGCCGCCGCGTGCGGAGCCTATGCCGTCGTGTTTGGAAAAGACCGCGCGGCCCCCTTGTCTTCCGCCGCGGTAAAAAGCGCCGCCGGCGCGATGGAATACATCCACCTCGTTCAAGTCACCAACATCCCCCGCGCCTTGGATGCATTCAAGAAAGCGGGCTTCTGGGTTGCCGGACTCGACGCGGATGCCCCACAACTCCTGTGGGAAGCCGACTTAGCCGGCCGCATCGCTTTCGTTATCGGTAGCGAAGGAAGAGGCATTCGACGGCTGGTCGGCGAACGCTGCGACTATCGATTGCGCATCCCGCTATCCGGCCCAATCTCGTCGTTGAACGCGTCCGTCAGCGCGGCCATCGCCCTGGCCGAATGCCTGCGGCAACGCGCGAAACCCTGAAAGCAACAAACGCCGCTCGCAGGTGTTGCCCCATTCAAAACGTTTTGAACGCCGCCGTCTCAAGCGACGCTAGAACGTCCCACAAGTGGAGTATCTGATTTACAAGATGCTTCACCGGGTTCTTTTCGATGTAAGCCGTATCCCACTCCGGAGCCGATAGAATGGCATCCGCGATTGGCGTGATGCCGCCGTCGTTGCGCGCAATCATCTTGCCCCGCTCCAGATAGGCCAACACCGCCTTCATCTGTCCCTCAAGGTCCGTCCGGGACGCTGGCTCGACGCGCCGTTCGCGACAGGCGTCGAGCACTTCCTTCACGGCCGCTTGCAGTCTCGTCTGCGCGATAGACTCCGGATGGCCGTGCAGACACCGAAGGTAGAGAATGCCCGCGGTGATGTGCGCCGCGTTGACTTCGGTCAACTCCCCCATCATCTCGATCAGCCTGAAATCGAGTTCCCGCTGCGCGGCCCTGTCGGCATCGTGGGGCAGATACTGAGGCGTCCCAAAGATCACCACCGTCTTGTTCGTGGCGGGATTGTGCGTGCGCGTGCACGGTACGGCGGGAATCTTGAGATCGGGCCGCCCCCGCTGTGCTTGGGCCAGGAAGAACGTGACCCCGCCGGGCTCGTCGATGCCGTCGCGATACTCGATGAAGACCCCCGAGCGCGTTCGCGAACGCCCCGGATACATGATGAACCCGTTGCCCTCGCGCAACAGCTTCACGAAGGGCTTCATCTGCGACAACTGTACATTGCTGCGGCTGATGAGCAGGGCGCCGGCCAAGCACGCCAGCTCGTCTACGTCGATCAAGCGCGATTTGGCCCCGCTGATGGCCATGAAGAAATCGTCCCGCATCATGAAGCGAATGGCATACGAAGCGTCGCAGAGGTAGTGGATGGCCCGGTACATCAGAAAGGGGTCGTCCTTCTTCTGATGATTCCCCGCAAACACCACCGGCCCCTGCCGGGGACAATTGTGGCCGTCCTCGAACCGCAGCATTTTGGGCCACCCCAGCAGACGGTCCAAGACGGGCACGCCCTCGCGGTAGATATCCACAAGCAAGGGGCGCGAGCCTATTCCCAAGCGGTACGCAAAATAGCGCAGAAACCGCCACGTAAGGAGAAACCACCCTCGTATTTCCAGCAGTGTCATTTGGAGTGAAATTCTACCGGGACACGGGGGACGCGGCAACTAATGCGCGCCTGCCGGGGCGCGGACGCCAAAGGGGTAGACATGGCTCGATCGCTGTTACAGTTCGGGGACGTCGAGCCAGCGGCGCTGCCGCCACGACTCGTAACCCAATTCCGCGAGTTGGACGCCTTTCGCGCCCTCGCGCAGCCCCCAGCGAAACGGCTCGTCGAGCACAAGATGCCGCAGGAACAATTCCCATTGGGCTTTGAATGCGTTGTCGTAGGGAACGTTGGAAGGCATGGGCTCCCACGCCGCGTAGAAGTCGATGGGATTGTCGATATCCGGATTCCAGACCGGTTTCGGCGTCGCGGCGTCGTGCTGGGTCCAGCACTGACGTAGCCCCGCCACGGCCGAGCCGTGCGTCCCGTCGACGTGGAGCGTGAGCAGGTCATCGCGGCGCACACGCGTGCACCACGAAGAATTGAAGTGGCAGATGATTCCCTGATCCGTCTGGAACGTCCCATACGCGGCGTCGTCGGTATCGCACTCGTACGGCTTCCCCGCCTCGTCCCAGCGCTTTGGAATGTGAATCGCCCCCAGCGCCGAAACGGACGTCACGTTGCCGAACAGATTGTCAATGACATACCGCCAATGGCAGAACATGTCGAGCATGATGCCCCCGCCGTCGTCCTTGCGGTAGTTCCACGACGGACGCTGCGCCGGTTGGTTTTCCCCGGTGAAGACCCAATACCCAAACTCGCCGCGTACCGCGAGTATG
>JBHEKO010000609.1:0-14278 GCA_041859475.1 Candidatus Hydrogenedentales bacterium | reverse complement strand
GCCGCCATAGGGGCGGTATATCTCGTGCTATTTGTAGGCTATCTGGTGTATGCGGGCGTCAAGCCCGAACGCCCGAAAGGCCCCTCCGAACTGGAGGCCAATCCGGAGCGCGCGGCCGAAATCAAGGCGATACAACGCGCGGAGCAATTGAAGGAGCGGCTGAATCTCTCCGATGAGCAGACCCAGCAAATCGCCGACATCTTCTACGCCCAAAGCGCCGAGATGCAGGGGGCTATGCCGGCTCCCGGGGCCGGGCCGGGTGGATTTCGCGAGCGAATGCAGGCGGTTCAGGAACAAATCAAGCAAGTCCTGACGCCGGAGCAATTGGCCGAATTCGAGAAGATGGGTCCGGGTGGGATGGGTGGTCCGGGCGGCCCTGGTGGATTCGGCATGCGCCGCGGCCAAGGTGGACCGGCAGGAGGCCCAGGCGCTCAGGCAGGACCCGGCGGCCAAAACGGTCCTCCGCGCGGACCGGGCGGTCCCATGGGTCGCATGACGGAAGAGCGGCAAAAAGAGTTGAAGGACGCCATGACGCCCGAACAGCAAGAGCGGTTCGATAAGAGTATGAAGCGGATGCAAGAGCGGATGAAGAATATGCCCCGCCCACCGGGCCCTCCGCCGATGTAAGGCATTCGATGTGCGGCGTACGAACATGAAAGGGCATCGCGTCGAAGCGACGCGGAGGAGATAGAAGGGCCATGAAGAAGCACGGATTTACCTTGATAGAGTTGCTGGTAGTAATCGCAATCATAGGCATTCTCGCGTCCTTGCTGTTGCCGGCATTGGCGCGAGCGCGGGAGTCGGCGCGCCGCGCATCATGCGCGAACAACCTTAAGCAGTGGGGCCTCGTTTACTCGATGTACTCCGGCGAATCGAAGGACGGAAGCTATCCCCCGCTGGAGATGGAAATGGGCTGCGGGTTTCGAGCGTGCTTTGCGTGGGGCCCCATGGTTAGCTCCGTGTACCCGGAATACCTCACCGACCCCGCCATTGTCTTCTGCCCTTCCGATGCGAGCGACAGTCTGGACAATCACCGGACCGCCGACGGCACCGTTACGCTGGTGAACAAGGTCGAAGGCAACCGCCAGGAAGGTGTGGAAGCCATAGACGCCAGCTACACGTATGTTCCCTGGGTGTTAGATCGTGTTTCCGACGACTCGCCAATGGATTTTGCCCTTCCTCTCTTTGGGATTGCCGACATGCTGGGCTTGTCGGCCGCGGATGCCGTCGATTTTGCCGAGGGGCCAGCCCAGCTCTTGAATGCGGCGCATAGCCTGATGTCTTCGACCATGCCTTACCGATTCTCGCAAGATGCGGATGGTTTCAGGCGCGCCGCGGGTAGCGACCTCACCGTCGACCCCGGAAACGGGAACGGAGGTGGAAGCACCGTGTACCGGCTCCGCAACGGAATCGAGCGCTTCATGATCAGCGACATCAACAACCCCGCCGCGACAGCAAAAGCTGCCAGCGACATCTTTGTGATGTATGATAACGTAGCCGTGGCAACCTCTCAGTTCAATCACGTCCCCGGCGGTGGTAACGTGCTTTACATGGATGGGCACGTCTCATTCATACGGTATCCAGGGCCACCACCTGTCAGCAAGAAGATGGCGGGTATCATGCGCATGTTCGATTTTCGTCCGCACCATTAGTGGTTCGCTTCAACCGAGATTGGGAGTCACGAAGCCTGTGGTTAGGCTAAGAGCCGTCTGGAAGCCAGCGGTACAAAAGACAAGAGCAACCGATACAAGCCACTAGGAATATCATGAGCGAAGGAATTTGCTACATAGGCGCAGGCGCACCGCGCATTCCGTGGAGGAGCGCGGCCCTTCCGCACGCCGGGCTGTTGGGAGCGCCGTGGAACCCTTCGTCCGATGGTGATTCGGATGCGCTGGACACGTGTTTGATGGCGCACCGCGAACCTGCCACGGAAGCCGCCTCGGACCGCGCCTTGATTGACGCTTGCCTCAAGCACGACAACAACGCGTTCGCGCATCTTGTCAAACGATACGAGGGATCGGTTGCATCGGTTTTGTGGCGCTTCACACGCGACCGGCTGGTTCTCGAAGAGTTGGTTCAGGATACGTTTGTCGAAGCATACTTGAGCCTTCGCCGGTTTCGATCGGAGTCTCCGTTTTTTCCGTGGCTGCGTACCATCGCCACGCGCGTGGGCTACCGAAGCTGGCGCCGTGCGCGCCGGGACCGGCTTCGCGCCGAACGATTGGTGCAATGGAACTGGGGAGACGAGCACGAGGCCGCGGCTCGGGTTCCAGGCGATACGGCGGAATATGTTTACCGCATCCTGGAGACGCTCGACCCGAAGGATAGGCTTGTGCTGACCCTTCAGTATTTTGAGGGGTGCTCCACCAGCGAAATCGCGGAACGAATGGGCTGGTCTCCAACCTTGGTCAAAGTGCGGGCATTTCGCGCGCGCAAGCGGTTGAGAACCTATCTTCTCGAAATGGAGTCTGCCGAAAATGAACGGACGTGACCCGCTTCTCGAATTCGAGCGGCTTGTCCTCCGCATGCGCGACGACACGCCGCCCGCGGTCAATGTCGCCCCCAAGGTGATGCTGCGCGTGCGCGCGGCGGAGATCGCCTCGGAGCGCACACTTCAGTTCGTTGCCGTGGGTTCTTGCGTCGTGACGCCTGTGGTGGCGGCGCTTGGCTTTCAAGTGCTGTCCAATTTGAGCAGCTCGTTGGAAGCCCTTTTCGAAATCGTGCCGCCCATAGGGTTGTAGCAGGGGATTGCGCAATGACGGATAGCAGCAACGAGTTTGAATTGGCGGTGACCGCGCCGCGCCGGGCATGCGTGCGCAGTCTGCTTTTCAGCATGATGATTCTGGTGTGTGGGGCGGCTATCGGCAGCTTGGCGACGGCCCTGCTTATGCAGCGGGATGAGCCGCGGTTTGGGCATCGCCCCGAGAACATGGCTCAGTACATTGCCGACGAAATGGAACGAAAGTATAGCCTGACGCCCGAGCAGAAGCAGACGATCCTGGGGGTTTTCGAGGAGCACTCCAAGAAACTCGCGGAGATACGCGCCGAAGTCGGGCCGCGCGTGGAAGCGGAGTTTGATGCCGTTCGCAAGAGCGTGGAATCCGTTCTGACTCCAGAGCAAGCGGCGGAATGGAGCCAAGAATACGAGAAGATGCGCCACAAGTGGAGACCTCGCGGCGGGGATGGGCCCGGGTCTCGGGACGAGCGTAAAGATAAATAGACTTGTTGCGGCGTCGCGACCGTGCGGGCGCCGGACGCTGATGGTTGTCGAGCAGTTGAAGGCTAGGTCAACGTTGTTCACGTAGCGAATTGCCCATGAGGGAAATCAACAGGAGGAATCTCCATGCGTACCCGTTCAAGAGTGAAACCAATGCAATTGGCCATTACGTGTCTCGGAATCGCGGCGCTCGCGCTTTGCGGTGCGGCGAGTTATGCCCAAGCCCCAGGCGGCGGTCCTGGAGGCCAGGGACTTAGTCCCGAAGTCCAAGCGCAAGCTTGGGCGTTGCAAGCGAAGGCGGTCGCCAAAGAGTTGGCCTTGGCGGATGATGTAACACCCAAATTGGTGGATGCGTACAAAGCGGCTCGCGAGAGCCAGATGACCGCGCTTCGCGCGAAGATGACCGAGGGTGGCGGGCAAGGCGGCCTGGGCAATTGGGAAGCGCTTCGGGAAATCACCAAGGCGGAACGCGGCAAGCTCGAAACGGCTCTGAAAGGGTTCTTGAAAGAAGACCAGACGGCCAAGGCCTTGGGAACACTCGGAACCTTCAACCGCCGTTGGGACGCGATGACAATGGTCCTCGACGGCCTTAAGCTCGATGAAGCGAAGGGCGCCGAAGCGACGAAACTCGTCATGGCCTATGTCATGGACAGCGACAAGATCATGCAAGATGCATTTGCCGCTGGCGCCACCGATCGCACGGCCGCACGCGACAAGTCCCGTGCGCTGAAGCAGAAGCTCGATGAAAACTTGGGCAAGGTCCTCTCCGCCGAACAGCTCAAGACGTGGACCGAAGCGACCACGATGCGCGGCGGTGGCGGCGGCCGCAGAGGCGATGGCCCCGGCACTCCGCTTCCCGGCGTGCCCCCGGCTCCGAAGTGATGGCATAGCCCGGTATCCGATATCGGATTGGACATCAAAGGCGCCCATTCCCCGATGTGGGGGTGGGCGCCTTCTTGCGTAGCGCGATATCCGGCGTCGGGTTTTAAGCGGTGCGCATGCCTTGCATGCGCAGCTTAAGATCGCGTGGGCTTGTTGCGTTGTTCAACGCGACTTGCGCGGAGATGGTGCCTTTCTTCCATAAGTCGAACAGGGCCTGATCGAAGGTCTGCATGCCGTACTGCTCCATGCCTTCCTCGATCAACTTCGTGATTTCCTTGAACGACCGGTCCTGTTCGATGAACTCGCGCACCGTTCGGCTTCCGATGAGGACTTCCGCGGCCACGGTCCGGCCGACGCCTTCCTTCAGGGGGAGAAGGCGTTGCGAGATCACCGCGCGCAGGACGCTCGCAAGCTGCTTGCGAATCTGCAACTGCTGGTGCGGCTCGAAGAAGTCCATGATGCGGTTGAGCGTTTCGACGGCGTCGACGGTGTGCAGGGTCGAGAACACCAGGTGGCCTGTCTCAGCCGAAGCCAAGGCCGTGCGCACCGTTTCGGCGTCACGCATTTCGCCGATGAGGATAACGTCCGGGTCTTGCCGCAGCGCGCCGCGCAATGCGTTCGCGAACGACAGGGTGTCGTGGCCGATTTCGCGCTGGGTAATTACGGCGGTCTTGTCTTCGTGCACGAATTCGAGCGGGTCTTCAATCGTTACGATATGGACGGGTCGCGTCGAGTTGATCTCGTCGATCATGGCCGCGAGCGAAGTGGACTTGCCGCTACCCGTTACGCCCGTGACCAGTACCAGGCCATTGACGTTTTGGCTGATCTTGCGGAGGACTTCCGGAAGGCCGAGGTCGTTGACTGTTTTGATCTTCATGGGAATGATGCGGAGAACAATGCGCGTGTCGCCGTCGTCGCGGCATACGTTCACACGGAATCGCGCGATGTCCTCGAGCATGTACGAAAGGTCGAGTTCCATCACCTTCTTGTATTTCTCGATATCCGTTGGCCGCGCGATGGACGACAGCATCTCCAGGATATCTTTCTCGGTGAGCTTTTCGCCTTCCTCGCGGACGAGGTCGCCATCAATTCGGAAGATGGGCGGGTTGTCCGTTTTCAAGTGAATATCGGATGCCCGCTTGTTGATGGCCGCGTGCATCAGGTCATGAAGGATCATTCGGCCTCTCCCTTGTTGCCCCTCGTTTCACCCTGGAATCATACCACGGAGCACGAACCGAGAGCGCACACCCCGGTCGTTCGGATAGATTTACTCCAGGTTCCAGCCCGTGAGCGAAATCGAGGGCGCGACTCCGTCGATATCGGCCGCATAGACGCGGGCCGTCAGTGTCTTGCTTTCGCCGGGCCACAGCGTGACGTAGTTTTCGTTCCAGAACACGGGACATAGCTGCTGTCCGCTCTCGCCTTGGGTAATGTCTGCTCGAACCATGAACGCGAGCGATGCGCCAGTATTCTGAAGTGTCACGGAAACGATACGCTCGTTGCCGGCGTCTTCCATCGTGAAGGACGACGTGACCTTCGTCGCGGTCAGCGTGGCCAGCGCCTTCATGTCCGCCGTCGATTTTGGGTGAAGCGAATAGGCGGTCTCTCCAATCTCTGTTTCCGTGCCGGGTACATCGGGCACCGTCGAAAGCCAGTACGTGTTGTCCGTGACGGGTTTGCCGGATTCATCCACAAGCTTCAATCTCAAGAAGTAGGTCGTGGAGATATCCGCGGGGACATCCAACTTGAATGCCTCGACTTTGCCGTCCGAATCGACACTCACCTTTGTGTCCTTGGTAGAGCGCTCATTGAGATTGAAATCGAAGAGCGTGGCGGTCACGGAGAGATTGCGTTGCGGCTCGCCATACGTGTTCACCACCCACACACTGCGGTCGTCGTACGAATATTGGACATGCAACGGCTCACAGGCTTTCTGCGCCGCGTAGTAGGCGGCGGTGGGGGATAGGTACCAATCCACGTACTGCCACGTCATCGCCGCCGGCCACGCGGCGTTGTATTTCCAGGTCGTGATGCCCGTTGCGGCATATTTGTTGCGGCCATACGCCTCGAACATGCCGCGCGCGCTCTCGTAATTCATCGCGTAGGCCTTGCGGCAGAAGTCCTCGAAGTCCTCTGCCGCACCATACCGGCGCTCCATCGCTTTGATGACGGCGTCGAAGTATTTGCTGCCTTGGATGACCGTGTGCAGCGACCACGCTTCCGTCCCCACGGGCCACAACTCGCTTTCCGGCATCATGCGGCGGATGCTATCCATGGAGGCGACAATGCCGCCGATGCCGCCGCTTTGCGCGAATCCCCAGGCGCCGGTGTCTTTGCTCACGTAATAGTGCGCCGGTCCCGCGTAGGTCCAGACTTCGCGGCTTCCGGTTCGGGTGCCGCCCGTCTTGAAGCGATCCTCGATATCGAATGCGCCTGAGTGGGGTTGATATGTGCGCTCGGGCGTGTACTTCGCAATGAGTTCCTTGTAGGCGGCGTCTAAGGTTTCCGTAGGAAAGGTCTCGTCGTGTCCAAGAAAGTGGACCAAGCTCGGGTGGTTGCGAATGCGGAGCATCATGTCTTCGATGCATTCAATTGCCAAAGGCTCGTCGGGGATGCTGCGCCCGAAGATCTGTTGTGTCGCCATCACGCCGTACCGGTCGCAGGCGCCGTAGAAATCTTCGAGCTCCCGTATGGAGAAGCCCTCCGAACGAAGCATGTTGAGATTGGCGTTGCGGGCGTAGCGCACGAGGGCGTCGTACCGCTTCGGCGTCAGGCGTAGCAGCATGTCGCTGGTCATCCACGCGCCGCCGCGAATCAGGACATTGCGGCCGTTGACCGTGTATCCACGCCATCCCTCGTCGTTGATGTGCGTCGTGGCCTCGCGAATGCCAAACGTGGTCGTGGCGGAATCGGATTCGACCCCATCCACGGAGATCGACAGCGCGAGTTCGTAGAGCTCCTGTGCGCCAAGATTGACCGGCCACCACAGGCGCGGCTTCGAGATTGTGAGCTGGGCAAACGCATCCGGCGCGAACGTGACTACGCGAGACTCGCCCGCTTTCAGCGGAACGGGCTGCGAAAACGCAATCGATTCGATGGTTCCCTTGAGTTCGGCGGTTACATCGCGGTCCGAAGTGTTTCGCAGTTCCGCCGAAACTGTAAGGCGAGCCGTTTCAAGCGAGGGGAGATCGAGATCTGTCGCCACGTACGGATGGGCTACGCGAACCGGGCCGGACGCCGTGATGTATACGGGCTGCCAGATACCCATGTTGCCGTCGGGTGGGAGGGGATTGTGATCGTCCCAACCGGTTGTCGCTTCGACCTGTTTGGTGCGGCGGTTCGACTCCGAGAACAGCCCTGGGGAGTAGATTTGAACGGCTAGCGCATTGGGCGCATCGAAGGAGACGACGCTGGTCACGTCGAATTCGAAGCGGCGGAACATGCCGATGACCGTATCGGTTGAGGCGAGTTGCTTCCCGTTCAGCCAGATGTTTGCGCGGTAGTTGATGCCGTCGAAATGCAGCGTGAGCCGTTTGCCTTTGAAATTCGCGGGCGGCGTGAACTCCGTGCGAAACCACCACGGCTCGCGAAATGGGCTGTCTTCCTTCTGGATGAGCCAGCGCCCCTCCTGATAGCCCGGAATTGACTTCAGATTGAGACCGTAGTAGGGATCGGGGTAGACCTTGTTCTCGACCAACGCGGCAAGAACGGTCGTCGGCACGGCAACGCTGTACCACCCCTCGGTGGCCGCGCCTGGTTTCGACAGCGCCTCTCCTGTGCCGTCGACATGCGCGGCGGATTGCATCCGCCAATCCCGGCCGATTTGCAGCGGGCGCTCTTGGGCGGCAATCGCGATTCCAAGAAGCAGCGACAACAGAATGCCAGCAGATATGCGGCGCATGACAGGCCCTCCAATGGAAGTTCACCAGTGGGTGCAACTCTACCATTGAAGACGCGGCGTAACCAAAGCAAGAGATTGCGGCAGGGCCTACTTGGCGGGTTCCGGTGCGTTGATTTCCCAGCCGCCGCCAAGCGCCTTGTAGAGCGATACCAGGTCGGTGAGCACGAAGCTCTCGCTTTGCACAAGCTGGTCTTCCGACTGGAACAACTGTTGCTGCGCCTGAAGGACATTCAGGAAACCTTCGAGGCCGCGCACGTAGCGCTCGTTGGCCAGGGCGACGGAGGCCTCGTTCGCTTTGACGGCTTGCTCCAGCGACTTGCGGCGCTCCTGCTCCTTCGCGAAGGACACCAGTCCGTTCTCGACGTCTTCCAGCGCCAGCAGGATGCTGCGCTCGTAGGCGATGGCCGCTTGTTCCTGGCGCGCATTCTGCACATCGATGTTGGCGCGGATACGCCCGCCTTCGAATATCGGCAAGCGGACGCTTGGACCGAAGGACCAAATCTGATTCGCGCCGCTGAGCACGGTGCCGAGCGCATCGCTTCTTCCGCCGAACGCGCCCGTCAAGGTGAACTTCGGGAACAGGTCCGCGGTTGCCTCGCCGATGCGAGCGGTGGCCGCGGCCAATTCGCGCTCCGCTTGACGGATGTCGGGACGGCGGCGCAGGAGGTCCGAAGGCAACCCAACGGGGACTTCCGCGGGAGCCGAGGGGATCTTCGCCGACGGTTTGAGCTCTTCCATCAAGGCGCCTGGTTCGGCCCCAAGCAGTACGCTCAGGCGATGAATGGACGTGTCGACTTGCGTCTCAAGAAACGGCAATTGCGACTGGGTCGTAGACAGCAGCGACTCCGCACGCACCGCGTCCAGTTGGCTGCTCAGTCCCGCCGCGAACCGGTCGCGCGTGAGGTTGAGGGTCCCTTTCTGGGCCTCGATATTCTTGTTGGTGATGTCGAGCCGGTTCTGGGCATTGCGCAGCTCGACGTAGTTCAGCGCGACTTCCGACACGAGCGACACAAGCACGTCGCGGCGGAATTCGTCCGCGGCCTCGATGTCGGCGTCCGCGGCTTCGAGTGCGCGGCGGTTGCCGCCGAACAGGTCCAGTTCCCAACTCGCGTCGAATCCTGTTTGGAACAGGTCGGCCGTGCGGTCGGGAGCGCTTTGCTTCTGGCCTGGCGTGAACCCGATGTTGGTTCCCGACTGCGAACCGGACTGCGTCGTCGTCCGCGAGCTGGTCACCGAACCGCTTTGACCGCGAAACGTCGTGGTTCGGGTGATGCCCGTGGGAGAAAGCGAGAGCCCAGTAGACAACGGAAATCCGGAGGATTGCGTCTTCTGTTTGACGGCCTGGCTGCGCGTATAGGAGCCGGAGACGTCGAGCGTCGGCCATAGCGCGGAGGAGGTCAAGCCTCGGGCGGCCCGTGCTTCGCGCACGCGCGCCTCGGCGATCCGTAAGTCGTGGTTGGTTTTCACGCTGCGGTCGACGAGTCCGTTGAGGACGGGGTCGTTGAGGGTGGTCCACCACGCGGCTACGGACACCGCCGAGCCCGATTCTCCCCCAAGGAGAGATGTGGTCCACTTTTCGGGTACCTTTACATCGGGCCGTTTGTAGTCGGGGCCGGTCATGCACCCGGCAAGCATCCCAACCGCAACAATCGCAGTCACAATGGCACGCATCGACATATTCTCATACTCCCGAGGAATCGTGGGTAGTTTGCTTGGTCTAGACATGGCGCATCCCCCTAATCCGACTCTGCGACATGGGCATCGTCGTGCCTTTTCCACAGACGGATCTCGCTGACCCACTGAATAATCACGAAGAACAAGGGGACAAAGAACACGGCCAGGAAGGTGGCGGAGATCATGCCGCCCATCACGGTGGAGCCAATCGAGTGGCGGCCGGCGGCACCCGCGCCCTGGCTGGTGACCAAAGGAAGCACGCCGAGGATGAACGCAAGTGAGGTCATGACGATCGGGCGAAGTCTCAATCGCGCGGCGATCAATGCCGCCTCCACGATACCCTTCCCTTCCTCGCGCAATTTGGAGCAGAACTCGACGATCAGGATGGCGTTCTTCGCCGCCAGTCCTACCAAGGTGAGCAGACCAATCTGGAAGTAGATGTCGCCTGCCGTCTGTCGCAGATATACGGTGACGACCGCGCCGAATGCACCAAAGGGTACGGCCAGCAGGACGGCAAAGGGCAGCGACCATTTCTCGTATTGGGCGGCGAGCACCAGGAACACCATGACCAATCCGAACAGAATGATGTAGAGCGATTGGCTTCCGGCTTTCTCTTCCAGATACGAGCCGCCGCTCCACTCAATGGAATACCCAGGTGGCAACGTGGCCGCGGCGATCTCTTTCACTCGTTTGATGCACTGCCCCGTGCTGAACCCTTTTCCGGGAGCGCCCGTTACTTGAACGGACGGGAAGCTGTTGAAGCGGCTGACGGCATTGGGTCCCGACTCCATGGAGACGCCGAGCACGCTGGCGAGCTCGACCATTTCGCCCGCCTCGTTCCGCACGTGAATCCTCCGGATGTCGTCGGGCTTCTCGCGAAATTCCGGATCAGCCTGCAACTGAACGCGGTAGACGCGTCCGTAGATGTTGAAATCGTTCACATAATAGGAGCCGAGATAGGCTTGAAGCGTGTTGTAGATGTCTGCGATCGGAAGGCCGAGCAGCTTTGCGCGCGTGTAATCGAGATTGACGCGAACTTTGGGCTGTCCGATATTCAGAACGGCATTGACGCCCATGAACATGGGGTCCTTGTTCAACTCGGCCACGAAGGCGTTCGATGTGGCGGCCAATTCGCGAATGTCGGTCACGCCACGCCCTTCGAGCTGCGCCTCGAACCCCGCGCGTAAGCCCAGCCCGAAGATGGGAGGTGGAACGAACGCAAGCACGGTAGCCTCTTTCGTGTTTCCGAAGCGGCCGAACACGCGGCCCACGATGGCATCCGCGTGGTGTTCGGGTCCGAGCCGTTCGGACCAATGCTTGAGGTTGACGAACATCGTCGCGCCGCTGGTCGTCATCGTATTGGAAAGCAAGTCCTGGCCAAGCAAGGCCACAAAGGCCTCCACTTCAGGCTGCTGTTTGAGGAACTCCTCGATTTCGTGAACTACCTCGCTCGTGCGGTCCAGGGATGCGCCCTGCGGCAATTGCGCGGCTATCATGAAGTATCCCTGGTCTTCCTGCGGCACGAAGGCCGTCGGGGTCATCAGGAACAACTTGTAGGTCGCCCATAGCAGCACACCGAAAACGGCGATGGAGATCACGCTCAAGCGGATGGCCCAGCGCGCGGTATGCGTGAACATGCCCGCGAATGCGTTGAACATGCCGTCGAACCAGCGGAAGATGAAGATCTTGTCGTGGTTGGGTTTCAGCAAGAGGCGGCACAGCGCGGGGCTGAGCGTCAATGCCACGAGACCCGAAATCGCTACCGACACGGCAATGGTGACGCCGAACTGACGGTACATGACGCCCGTGCTTCCGGTGATGAAGGCGACCGGCAGATAGACCGACGACAGCACGAGCACGATGGCGATAATCGGTCCGGTCACTTGCTCCATGGCTTTGATCGTAGCTTCGCGTGGCGGCAGATGCTCCTCGTGCATGATGCGCTCCACGTTCTCCACAACGACAATCGCGTCGTCGACCACGATGCCGATGGCAAGCACGAGCGCGAACAAGGTCAACGTGTTGATGGAGAACCCGACCAGCATCAATCCGGTGAACGTGCCGATGATGGCCACGGGAACCGCCAGCAAGGGAATGAGCGCGGCGCGCCAACTGCCCAGAAAGACCAATACCACGATCAGCACGAGGAAAATGGCTTCCGCAAAGGTCTTTGCCACTTCTTCGATGGACACGCGAATGAACTTTGTCGTGTCCACGGGGAGTTGGTAGCTGACTCCCTTGGGAAACCCGGCCTCAAGTTCTTTCAGTGCGGCCATGACGCCGGTCATCGTATTCAGGGAATTGGCGCCGGGTTGCAGCGTGACGACCATGATGGCCGTCGACTTCCCGACATAGCGCCCCATGGTGTTGTAGGCGAGCGCACCCAGTTCCACGGTGCCGACGTCCTTGATGCGCACCATGGAGCCGTCGGGATTCGCGCGGAGGATGATGTCTTCGAATTCCTCAGGCGTCTTCAGACGTCCGGGAGTAAGCACCGGAAACGTGAATTCGAGGGTATTGGGATTGGGTTTGCTGCCGATTTGCCCGGCTGCGTACTGGCCGTTCTGTTCGCGGATTGCCTGGGCGACATCGTTCATCGTGAGGTTCTTGAGCACAAGGCGGTCCGGATTGAGCGAAATGCGCATGGTGTAGTCTTTGCCGCCAAACACCATCACGCCGCCCACGCCGGGAGCGCGTTTGAGCGTATCCAGCATATAGATCGTAGCGTAGTTGCTCAGGTACAGCGCGTCGTGTTCCGGATTGTCGGAGCGGAGGGCGATAACCCCCAAGAAGTTGGCCATCCGCTTGTCGACCGTCGTGCCCTGGCGGGCTACTTCCTGGGGCAATCGAGGTTCGGCGCGCTTGAGGCGGTTCTGTACTTCCACGGCCGCAATATTCAGATCGGCGTCGATATCGAACGTCAGTGTGATCGACAACGACCCGTCATTGGAGCTTTGCGACTGGTAATAGAGCAAGTGCTCGATGCCGCTCAGTTCCTGCTCGATGGGCGTCGCCACGGACTGCATGACGGTTTCCGCATCGGCGCCGGGATAGTTCGCGGAGATAATCACCGTGGGTGGCGCGATCTGGGGCGATGCCTCGATCGGGAGAAAGATCATCGAACCCAGGCCGCAAAGAACGATGACGATGGAAATGACCGATGCAAAGACGGGACGGTCGATGAAGAAACGTGAAATCATGCTTCCGCCTTATTCTTTTGCCGCAGGGGCCGGTTGTTCTGCTGCCGGGGCCGGTTGTTCCGATGCCGCAGTGGCTGGCTGTTCGGTTGCCGTGGCCGGCTGTTCCGTTGCCGGGACCGGCTGAGCCGGCGCCGAGGGAGGTTGTTCGCCTGCAAGCAGAGGCGTCACTTCGCTGTCTGGCCGTACCTTCGTCAGGCCTTCGACGATGATGCGTTCGCCTGGCTTTAGGCCATCGTTGATGATCCAGTCGCTTCCGCTCCACTCGCCAGTGGTTACGATTCGCATTTCCGCTTTCTTGTCGTCTCCGACGACATAGACGTAGGGGCCGCGAGGCGACTGGCTTACGGCGCGCTGGGGGACCGCGATGGCATTCGGGCGAACCCACCCGCGAAGATGGACTTTGGTGAATTGGCCGGGCTTGAGCTGATTGTCGGGATTCTCAAACGAAGCTCGAAACTCCAGCGATCCTGTCACGATATCGATGTCGGGCGATTCGAAACTGATCGCGCCCCGCTTATCGTATTGCGTTCCTTCGAGTAACGTGATTTCCGCGTACGGCTGGGATCCCTCGACTAGCGCCAAGGTCCCCGTCTGTTCCTCATTGCGCCAGGACAAAAACTCGCGTTCGGAGACTTTGAAACTTACATACAGCGGATTCACTTGGTGCATCACTGCAAGGAGGCTGCTCTGGCTCTCATCCACGAAGCTGCCGATTTCCTTCTGCGCTTTGCCGATGTATCCCGTGAGAGGCGCGACAACCTCCGTGTAGCTCAATTCGAGTTCCGCTTTGGCGAGCTCGGCTTGTGCCAACTGCAACGAGGCCTTGGCGTTGACCTCTTCCGCGATCTGCTTGTCCAGATCGCTCTCGGCAATCGCCCCCCGGACCGTCACCGACTTGAGGCGTTTTACGTCCTGCTCGGCAAGTTTCAACCGCGCCTGCGCCTGCTCGACGCGCGCGACCGCAATTTGCTGATCCGCTTGATACGAGCGGGGATCGATGGTGAAGAGCTTCGTGCCTGCTTCGACGAACGTCCCTTCCTGGAAATCGCGGCTATCGAGGAATCCGCGAATGCGCGCGCGAACCTCTACCGTCTTCGAAGCCTCCGTCATTCCGACGTAGTCGAACGACACGGGAACGGTCTTCGTCTCGACGATAACGCACGTCACTTCGGGTGGAGGCGGCGGCGCCCCTCCCGGACCCTGCGGCGGACCAGCCGCTGCCCATGCCCCCGCCGAAAGTGCCGACACTGCAAGAAGAACTGTGACTACGTTTTGCATTCGCATATTCGAGTTGTCCTGAAAGAGGTTTTATGTTTGCCGATGTCCTGGGGAATCGGCACACGACTATCTACCGGCAATGGGGTTGCCGTGTTCCATCTTAGTATTGGTGCGCCATGCGCATCT
>JBHEKO010000521.1:0-16568 GCA_041859475.1 Candidatus Hydrogenedentales bacterium | reverse complement strand
GGTCCTCGCGATATCGACATCGGGGATTGACCGCAAGTTTATTGGGATGTGCGTGGATGCAGGCGCGCCGTTCGACATACTCACGGTACATCCGTATCGGCGCAAACTGAACGAACAGGTGTTCATCCGCGACTTGCGGGGCGCCTACGAACTGGTGGGCAAACGCCCTGTCTGGATTACGGAGCTGGGCTGGAGCACGCAAATTGGAAGAACGGACGAGCGCACGCAGGCGCAGTTGCTCGCGCGAAGCTACTTGACCGCCGTCGGGTCGGGCGCGTGCCAGAACATCAGTTGGTACGACTTCCGCGACGACGGCACAAACGCCTTCTACAATGAAGACAATTTCGGAGTCCTGCGCCACAACATGGTTCCCAAGCCTTCATACCGCGCGTTGGCGACGATATGCAGGACGATGGCGGTGGGAACGCCGCTCTTGAATGATACGTATGGCGATGGGGTCTTCGCCGTGGAATCGGGCCACACCGTGGCGTTGTGGTGCAGCGAAGGCGAGAGAACGGTTTCCGTGAAGGTGAAGAAGGGCACACCGCGTATCGTCAACCTGATGGGCGAACCGCTCACGGCAGCGCGCAACGATGTGGGGATGTCCATTTCCCTGAAGCCAAACAGGCCTGTCTTCGTCTACGGCGCGGAAGTGGGGCCAGAAGTGAAGAAGTCGCACTCCAAGGGCATGCCCGAGAAACCCGCGGAAGTTTTGCGATTCTGAGAGCGAGCCCATTCGACGGATCGCCTCGGCGCCCACGATACGCACAGACACAAAAATGGCGTCCCCAACGGGATTTGAACCCGTGTCGCCGCCGTGAAAGGGCGGTGTCCTAGGCCGGGCTAGACGATAGGGACGCCGAAAACGCTTTTGCTCCATGGTCTGTATCACGTAGAAATCCCGTGAAACGGCCCAGGAACGCTGACGTTGGCCTTTTGGCATACTGGTTTCCCAGCGCCAAAAAGCGGCGCGTATCATTGCAGATGTCCGTCCCGTAAGTCAAATTTCAATCGAGTTTTGCCATGGATACTGCGGGGAGCCCCTGGGCACGGACTCTCCAACCTATTTTTCAAACTCGAAGCAGCACAGGAATGGAAGCCATCCCGCTCGCAGTTTGTAAAGATGTAGTACCTCACGCCTTTCGCGCATGCGGTTGGCAAACATGAGCTTAGGCTCTGGAGAAGCATCGTGGCGGTTGGGGTAATCGGCGCGGGACCCGCGGGCATCACGGCCGCCTATCAATTGGCCAAGGCCGGCGTAGATGTCCACGTCTTCGAAGCTGGCGATTGTGCCGGCGGACTGGCGCGTTCCCTCCGGCTTTGGAATCAGACCGTCGATTTGGGGCCACATCGGTTCTTCAGCACGGATGCCCGGGTGAATGCCCTCTGGCTGGAGATCGCCGGCGGGGACTATACGATGGTGAAGCGATTCACCCGGATTCTCTATGGGGGTCGCCTCTTC
Organism: Candidatus Hydrogenedentales bacterium; assembly: GCA_041859475.1. Taxonomy (GTDB): domain Bacteria; phylum Hydrogenedentota; class Hydrogenedentia; order Hydrogenedentales; family SLHB01; genus JAIBAQ01. Next base: position 15,106 of record JBHEKO010000521.1, on the reverse strand, counting down.
AATTACCCTCTTCGGCCCTTGAATGCGCTCTCGCAGTTGGGAGTCTCCGAGGCGGCGCGGTGCATCGCAAGCTTCGCGCGCGAGAAGATCTTCCCGGACAGCCGCGTCTCTCGCGACACGTTTGAAGGGTGGGTGACTAGCCGGTTTGGGCGACGCTTGTTCGAGATTTTCTTCAAGACGTACAGCGAGAAGCTGTGGGGGATTCCGTGCGACGCGTTGGACGCCGATTTCGCGGCACAGCGCATCAAGAAACTTGACCTGTTCGAGGCGATTGCAAACGCGTTGCGCGGGGCGAAAGGCGCAGCCAAGCATAGAACTCTGGTCGACGAGTTTGCTTATCCCTTGGGTGGAACAGGGTCCGTTTATACGAGGATGGCGTATGCCGTTTCAGCACGCGAAGGGCGTGTGCATTTGAATACGCGGGTGCAACGGGTTCTGACCAAGGCCAACCGCGCCTATGCTCTCGAATTGGAGAGTGGTGAGGTTCGTGCGTTCGACGCGATTGTCTCATCGATGCCCATTTCTTTGCTGACTTCCCGGTTGCCGTATGTCCCCGAAGCAATTGGCAGAGCGGCAAATTCGCTGAAGTTTCGGAACACGGTAATCGTCTTTCTCAAGATTGATGCGGACGGCCTGTTTCCGGATCAGTGGATCTATGTGCATTCCGAAGGGGTGCGCGCGGGGCGAATAACGAATTTTCGGAACTGGGCGCCCTCCCTCTATGGGGAGGAAAGAGCAAGTATTCTGGCGTTGGAGTATTGGGCCAACGACGATGACGCCCTCTGGGGCATGGATTCCGGCCGCCTTATCGATCTGGGAACGCAGGAATTGCTGAGTACTGGGCTGATAGAACGTGCGCCGGTTTCCGGCGGTCACGTTGTAAAGATCCGGCGCTGCTACCCGGTGTATGAACGCGGCTACAAGCAGACCCTCAAGCCGGTTGAGGAATACTTGAGCCGGATAGAAGGATTGCAGGTCATCGGGCGATATGGGGCGTTCAAGTACAACAACCAAGACCACAGCATCTTGATGGGCCTTCTCGCCGCGGCGAATATTTTGGAAGGCGCCTCGCACAACTTGTGGGAAATCAATTCGGACTATGAGTCCTATCAAGAAGCCGCGAGGATCACCGAAACCGGACTGGCCGCCGTGTCAGGAAGTTGAGGCGTCCCCGGGGGCATCGGTCGATGGAGGACCGCTGGGGACGGGAGTGTGAACCTGAGGCAATTCGCCGCGCGAAACAAGATCGGCGAAGTAGGCATCGTCCTTCGTGCGAAGGCGCAAGAGACGGCGGCATACGCCGCACTGAAATTCATGCCCGTTTTCCACGTTTTCGGGCAACCGCACGTAGGTGCTGCAGTATGGGCAAGGCACGCTCTTCTTGTCGGATTTGTGGTAATCCTGAATGATTCGGTCAATCTTCCCTTCGCGATAGCATTTGACCAAGGCGTCGACGATGACCGGATCGAACTGGCTGCCTTTGCACTTCTCGATTTCCCCGATGGCGTACTCCGGATCAAGGCCTTTGCGATACGGCCGGTTGCTGGTCATGGCATCCAGTGTATCCGCGACGGCCAGCAATCGGCCTTCGACGGGAATCTGCTCTCCCTTCAGCGCAAACGGATATCCCTTTCCGTCGTACCGTTCGTGGTGGTAGAGGCAGTAGGGAATGAGCGGAACCAGAAAGTTGCTGTCTTGCATCAGTTTCGCGCCGCGCTCGGGATGCTGCTTCATGTGTGCAAATTCTTCGTTGCTGAGATGTCCGGGCTTTCGGAGTATCGCGTCGTCGATGGAGATCTTTCCGATGTCGTGAAGGACTCCCCCCATTTCGCACTCTTTCAGCTTTTCCTCGGACCAACCCAAGGTCCGGGCAATCTCCAGAGCAAAATTGGTGACGCGCCACGTGTGGCCCACGGTGTAGAGGTCGCGCAGTTCTATCGCGTTTGCCAGTGAAACCAGCATATCCTGATAGGCGCGCTGTAGTTTCGCGACGTATTGCGAGTTGCTGATTGCAATGGCCGCAGGCCCCGCGAGCGCAACGAGGAGCTCAAGATCGCTTTGGGTGAAAGCATTGCTCGTTCCGCGCGTGTCCACATAAATGATTCCCAGCGTATCGTTCAAGTGCTGGAGAGGGACACACATGGCGGAGGTAATGTTCTGCGCGATGATACTTGCGCCGGAGCCAAAGCGGGCGTCGCTGGCGGCATTGAAGACAATCAAGGCTTCGTTGTTGTGGTAGGCCCTGGAGACAATGCTGGAACTCATCGCGACTTCGACGTTGGGTGACCCTTGCTTGACGTATTCCGTAACGAGAGCGCCACTCTTTTCGTCCTTTAGCAGAATTACCCCGTTATGAGCGGGAACCAGGAGAAAGATCTGGTCCATGACGCGATGGAACAGTTCGTTCAAGTCGCGTTCGCTCGAAATAATCTGATTTGCCTCGTACACGGCGGCCAAACGCCGTTGCGTATCGCGCAGCTTTTCCGTGCTGGCGGACCCTTGAGGTATCTGAAAGAGCGTCTTGTAGACATTGTCTGCCGAGACGGACTCCACCTTGCTCAGGCTCTCGTCGGCGTGGTGGACGCGAACCTGAGGGGCTTTGTCCGATTGGACAAGGAGCGGCCGTGGCGTGGCAGGCGCGGCACCCTCGTACGTTTCGTACCGCATCTTCACGGGACCGATATCGATGAGGTCTCCCTCCGATAGTCGATATTCGACTATTCGGCGCTCGCCGACATAGGTCCCATTTCCGCTCCCCAGGTCTCGGATGATGGTTCCGGCTTGGTTCTGCTGGATGACGGCGTGTCGCCTGGAAACCTGTAAGTCATTTATTTGCAATCCGTTATCGGGGCTACGCCCGATCGTAAGCGATCCGACAATATCATACCGCGTCCCCACCAAGGGCCCGGACTCCAGCACGACTCGTTCACGTTGCATGGATGCGCAATTCCTTGCCAAGTCAAATGATTGCAAGTACTTCTTCGTTGTGGTCTCAGTATATAGCATAGAGGTCCAAGCGTTGCCAAGAGAAATCGCAATTTGTAGCAACGCAAAAGTCAAGACAAAGGGGAAACCACAATATTTAGTGCGAGACGGAGTTCGGAACACTACAAATTGACGATTTCGCTTGACACCTTGTAGACCCTTGGCTACAATACGCCTGCGGCACAAGGTGTTGAGTAGTACGATGGAGCGTGCCTGTTTCGCCGATACACGGACGGATTGGCGACTCAACACAAACGGTCGGTAGGGCGGGTACGGCGAGATGAGGGTACCCACCATGATGGCTGTGCGAACCAGCGGCACACTGCTGCATCCCGGAAGCGGTTTCGCACGGGGACGGGGTCAATGGAAGAGAATACCGAATCCCTCTTGAGCTTCTTCGGGCTCAATGAGCAACCATTTGCCGCAACGGCCGATCCGGCCTACTTTTACGCGACCAACGCGCACAAAGAGTGCCTGTTTCGACTGTGGAATGCCGTCGATGACCGTCACGGGATTTCCGTTGTCTTGGGCAATTACGGGACCGGCAAAACGACACTCCTCCGCAAGCTCATTGCGGGCATGCGCGCGAATCCCGAGAAGTACAATACGGCGGTGATTGCCTCGCCAATTCCGTCGTGGACAAGTTTTTCCCTCTTGGAGGCGATAGTACTCCAGTTCGGCCTGCGCCCCGAGGACCGCTCGTTTGCCAGTTACATGGAAATGCTCTATCAGTACTTGGCCACGAATCGGGGCAGAATCCATACGCTCATCATCGACGACGCGCAGAATCTGAACAAGCGCGGTCAATTGGAGCTGTTGCGCTTGGCCCAGAATCTAGAGACTCCCCAGCATAAACTGCTGAATCTGGTCTTCTTTTCCCAACTGGAATGGACCGCCGTGTTGCAGGCGGCGCCCAATTTCGAGCAGCGCATCAGCTTGACGTACTCGCTGGATTCCCTGAACATGCAGGACACGCAGAACCTGATCGATTTTCGACTCCGGCAGGCGGCGGTCCCGGGCTTGCAGCCCCCCATTTTCGATGCGGCGGGTGTGCGGCTCATTCACGCCTACGCCGAAGGGAGCCCGCGCGTGACAGTGACACTATGCAGGAATGCGTTGCTCCTGGCCTATCAGCTTCGTGCGCGCCGCATAGGCCAAGCGATTGTCCTTCACACGATTCAGAAGACCACGCTCCCAAATCATGAACGGCGGTCGCGGGTGGCGGCCTTGGTTGCCGATCCCCCCGTTCCGAGCATTGCGGAGTTTGATTTCGGCAGTGACGACCCGAGCATGGACATGTCGGCACAACGACGGCCATTTTCACCCCAGACCGCCCGCGCCAACCGAATGCTGCTGAATGCAGCACGGAGTGGGACGAGTCTCGGCGTACGGGCATTTGCGGAATTCGATGGCGCAGAACTCAGATAATGCTCCCGATGAGCGCAAGGGCGAACAAGACGAGGTCTTAAAAGAGCTCGATCAAATCGACGAGCGACTGCTTGGGCGACTGGACGATCCGCGCCTTTCCAATGGAATCCCCTCCGAGCAACGGCGAGATGACCTTTCCTTCATCCAGATGAGCGGCATGACATCGCCCGAGGAGGGGGATACCACACGAGTCTTGCCTCCCCTTGGCGACACATTCGATCTGGACACGACAAAACCTCTCAGTTTCTACGAAAAAGGCGTCCGGGATGTGGACGCCGAAATGGCTCCACGCGGTGCACTCGACACGGAAGGCATGGAGTCGGCTTTGGCTCCCGCCCCAAGCACTGGGAGCGCAATGCCTCCCATAAGGGACATTATCGCGGATCTGTCCGAGAAGGCGCGCAACGCGGAGGCATCGGACAAGGAGCCAAAAGCCCCAGAGGAAATCCCAAACATCCCAACGGAGACCTCTCGGGAGCCGGTTCGCGAGGAAGTAATTGATACGCCAGAAGCGCATCCTCTGCACCGGGACTCTTTTGTAGTGCCGACCGATTTGAGGGCGGCAGAGAAGCTTCTTCAGGAAATCGAAGCGGACGCTCCGATACAGGAAGGTGCGGCTTTCGCGGGGGCCGATTCTGCCGCATACGGGCAGAGTCCGGAGACTGGTGTTTCGTCCGACGCTGCAACACCGGGTTCGGAAGATGCCGAGGCCAAGGATCGCAAGCGCGGCAAGCGCCGTTCCCGAGCCCGGAACCGGATGGGAGTGCTGATAGCGCGCCTCAGCGTGATGGCCATCACATTGGGAATGCTTGGTTTCCTGGGTTACGAAGGGTACCTCCTGTATCTGACGCGATTTGCAGGGCCCGAGAACCTCTACGACCAAGCAAGTATGTATGCGTCGCGCGGAGAGTATTTGCAGGCGGCTGAAGCCTACGCGCAATTTGCCGCGCGACAAAAGGACAGCCCCTTGCGGCCGGAGGCGCAATTTGCTGCGGCGTATGCCTTGCGGGAAAGCCGCCCCACTTCCAAGGACGAGGCTAAGCGCGTTTACGAGAAGGCCCTGAGTCAATTTCAGGAATTCTTGACGGAGAATCCAACCAGCCCCAAGGCGGCGCGAGCCCAGATTCTCATGGGCATTCTGTCGTTTGAGCTGGGCAAATATCAGCAAGCGATCGAAATGTTGCAGGATCCCGATTTGCGCCTCAGGGACCCGGTTGCCGCAGTGCCGATGCTGCGAACATTAGCAAGATCCTACGCAAAGCTCGGCGATGAGGAGTCGGCTCGCTCGTATTACCTTCAATCCACGGGAATTGAGGGCAACCTAACTCCCGATGTGGATTTTGAAGAATTGGGTATGCTGTACCATTCGCTTGCGGAACGCGCCGAACAGCCGGATGAGAAGGCTCGCTTTGCGGGACAGGCCTTGCAGCAATGGGGAAATGCTATCCAACTCACGGGGATCGACCCTACAAGCAAAGCCAGTATTCGCAACAAAGTTGAAGTTCTGCGAGGGAAGTCGGCAGACGGCATGACGCCCGCGACAAATACCGAAGCGCCCCTTGATGACACACCGGAAGTGGTGTCCGACCCGGAATCGAGCGATCAGCCCGCGGATGAAACGGCGATGGCTCCGGCCGAAGCGGGGGAGTCCAATGACATGCAGGAGCTGCCGCAGGAGCCGCAACAGCCAGCAGACGCTGCAAGCGAAGCGATAACTCCTGAGTCTCCGCCTGTTCCCCAGGAAGCAGATCCGGCGCCGGCGCTAACAAGCGGAGAGACCGCCGCACCGCCTACGCCAACGGAGGAGAGCGGGGCGCAATCGGCCGCAACCCCTCCCGAATCCGCGAGCAAGCCTGAAGAGGAAACGACGCACACGGTCAAACCCGGCGAGACGCTAAGCATGTTGGGTAGGCGGTATCACGTCACGGTGACCGACCTTCGTGCATGGAATGGACTTCGAGACGACGTTATCCGAGTGGGCGAGCGTCTTCACGTGACGCGTCCAAGCGGCGATGCTCAGGCAGATTACCTTCCGTTGCCGGCAGCCCCGTTTGTTGCCGATCCTGCACAAACGGAAAAGCCGCAGCCCGAGGCTAAGGGAGAAGCTCCGTGAAACTAGGACGTATAGCGGTCATCGCGTGGCTCGGGGTAGTGTGTCTTGCCCTGAATGGGGGCGCCGCGGAGGAGACTCCGCCGACGTCTGCCCCCACTGCGTCGATTGGCCCGGGAGACCTTGTGTTTGTGGATGTGTATCGGAGACCGGAGTTGTCCACGACAACGCAGGTAGATCCGGACGGAAGCGTCCAGTTGCCCTATATCGGGACGGTGAGTATTGCGGGCCTTTCGGAACCGGAAGCCGCGGCGCGTGTGTCGAGTGCGCTCAAAGCAATTCTCAAGAATCCCCGCGTGACAATATCGAGACGCGGCCCCACCATGGGAGGGGGATATCGGACTACGGAAATGAAGACCGAGTTGGTGCCGCTGCAGAATGCGAATGCGGAGTCGCTTAGCAGCGCCCTGCAAGGGATGACGTCGGAGGGCGGTAACGTAAGCTTTGACCCGGATACCAACACGCTCATTCTCACGGACACGCCAGGGGCGATGCAGAACATGATGTCGGTTGTGGCGCGGTTGGACCAAATGCAGAGCCAATTGGAGCAAGTTCGGATCGAGGCAAAGATCGCGGAAGTCAAAGTTGGCGCAATGAAGGAATTGGGGGTCCGCTGGTTTGTGCAAGGCGACGAGGCCAATGGCGGATACTATCCGATGCCTAATCAAGACTTTGGCATCAGCGGTCTGAAGGGGCTTTCGGCATCGCCGACAAACAATGAGTCTATCGCAAGTTCGGACAACAACGGTGGGGCAGGCATCGGAAGGGAATTCGTCAACAACGGCGTTTTCGACCGGCGCTTGAACCTTCCCGTGCAGATTCCAAAAGTTGGACAGATGTTCTTCGGTTTGATAAACAGCAACATCGATTTAGGCGTACTGCTTGACGCCCTGGTTGCCGATAATCAGGCCGAGCTTCTGGCCAATCCGAACATCTTGACCGTGAATCACAAGAAGGCCGAGATTTCAATGATTGACGAGGTCCCGTACACAGAATTCGGCACGGAGGCCTCGGGGCGATCCAATTTCTCGGTACGATTCTTGGACCTTGGAATCAAGATGGTGGTCACGCCACATATTTATCGGGACGATAAGGGGGCGTACGTCAAGCTCGATTTCGCACCGGAGGTATCCTATCCTGCCGGTCAGTCCCAGGGGGTTCCGATTCGATCGGTGAGGAAGTACTCGGGGGAATCGAATGTCCGCGACGGGCAGACGCTTGTCGTTGGAGGCATTTACCGAAACGACTTGCGCGACAACGTCCAGAAGGTTCCGGGGCTTGGCAGCATTCCCGTCGTCGGGAACGTGTTCAAGCGGACGGAAAAGGCGAGGACTCAAACGGAACTGATGGTATTCTTGACGCCAACGGTCCACGAAACGCCCGAGACCGTCACGTGGGATCGCATGCTGGATGTAACAAAGAACTCGACGATGGTGGCCCCGAACCTGCCCCAATTGCAGAGCCGGGCGGAGACACGGAGAGATTAGCGCCGCAATGGCCAGTGAGACGGCAGCCCTAGATCAAGCAGCGAGCCAGTCGACGCGAGAGAATCAGCTTCGGTTCATCATGACCGTTGCTCAGCGTCGCTGGCGTTTGATCGTGCTGTTTACGATTCTCGCCGGCGCGGGCTATGGCGTCTTGGGGCTGACCCAGTTCAAGCCGGTTTCTTCCTTTTCGGGAACCACGAAGCTGATTGTCCGGCAATCGCCGTGGGAGAAAGGGGTACTCAGAGACGTAGGGGGCAAGGCGCTGTTTCTCAACTCGCCCTCGGCCCTTGTCGAGAGAATCAGCATGGATGCGGTTGCGGACAGCGTCGTTCATGCCATGGTACAGCAGGCCGTCGCAGAGGGATTGCCTTACGGATCGGTTGCGACCGAGCAAGAGCTCGCATCCGTGGCCAACGATGTTCAGGCGCGAATCAAGCTCGAGCCGGTCGACGCAAGCGGCATGGTCAAGATTACGGCCATGGCCTCGACGCAGGACGAGGCAAACCGTCTCACCGAATTTGCGGCGCGCGCCTTCATCAATCTCAACCGGCAATTCCTCGTCGAGGAGGAGCAAAACACCCTTGCCTTTGTCGTCAAGCAGTTGGACGAGTTGCGACAAGAGTTGGACAAGTCGGACAGCGCGCTTTGGCATTTCCGGAAGGACATGGGATTTCGCACGAAGGATCAAGTCTCCGATGAGATGCAGAAGCTTAGCAGAGACATCAGCAATGCGGAGACGACCAAGGAAGAAATCCGCATCAAGATGGAGAACATCGAGGCTCAGCTTCGCGAGCAGAACGAGAAGCTCCCCTTGTCGCTCGGGCAGATCAGCGATGAAGTTGTCGTAAAGCTGATTCAAGAGCTGAGCGAACTCCATCAGAAGCGGATTTCGATGACGGTCGTTTTCGAGCCTGGTTATCTGCCGTTGCAGGAACTTCAGGACGAGATCAGGGAAAAGGAACAGGCGATCCTGATTGCGATGCAGGAGCTTGACGGCACGTCCGAAGGTGGGGCGAGCGTATTCGAGGATCGCCAGCAGTTGCGAAGTCAGTATGTACAGCTCCAGATCGAGCTGACGTCGCTCGACATTGCGTCCTCCACGAATCGCAAATTGGTTTCCGACTTGGAAGCCGCTCTTCCCGCGCTCACCGAGCAGGACAAGGAATACCAGGAACTGGTGCGCAAAACAGGGAAGATGCGCAACCAGTTGGACGCACTCTTGGACAAAGAATTCGAGATCTCCACGGCCATCAACCGGGAGGGGGGCTTTGTCGAGCGGCAAGACGCAGTCGTCTCAAGCCGACAACCCACTTCGCAACGCGTTCGTCCATGGATGAATTTCGTCATCGGCGGGTTTGTCGGACTGATTGCCGGTTTCGGGCTCGCGATGCTCTTCGAGTGGATGGACACCTCCATTCGAACGATTGAGGACGTTGCTGAGTACATCGGAGTCGAAGTCATCGGAACGATTCCGAAGATGCGCTTCGGCAAGGCGCGCGGACGCCATCGAGGCGATTTCGTGTCCATTACGGATGAAGGACAAGTGGACGCGTGCATTGTCACGCGGCACGATCCCAAGTCGCCCATCTCGGAGGCATACCGGACTCTTCGGACGAATTTCCAGCTTGCCACCATTCAAACCAGGCCGCGCAGCGTGATGGTGACGAGCGCCGTGCCCGGCGAAGGCAAGACGACTACAGCGGTCAACTTGGCGGTTACGCTTGCCGACAGTGGGCTGCGTGTACTCATCATAGACACGGACCTTCGACGGCCGCACGTGCATCACGTGCTGCGTATGGAGCGGGGTCCGGGGCTCGCGGACGTGCTTCGCGAAGGCCAAGACGTTCATACGGTGGTACGCCCCACACGGGTCGATAATCTCTGGATGATATCGAGCGGGCGCGTTCCACCCAATCCGTCGGAGTTGCTTGGGTCCGAGCGCATGCGGCGCGTGATGGAGCAACTCACCGGCGAATTCGACCTAGTCATTTGCGATGCCCCGTCCGTGCTTGTGGTAACGGACCCGGTGCTCCTGGCCACCGAAGTGGACACGGTGATTCTTGTGGTGTCCGTAGAATTTGCGAGCCGCCATACGATCCTTCGAGGCAGAAGGCTGCTGGAAACCGCGCGCGCCCATCTCTCCGGTGTGGTTCTTAACGGGCTGGAGGCCAGCGGCCGCCACTATTACTACTACTATTATTACTACGACGAAGCCTCGCCGCGCAGAAAGAAACGCTGGTATCATTTCTGATACCCACCGGCTGGCGGTGTTAAGGATCGTGTATGGCGCTGTTTGGTAGTCCCGAATATCAGATCGGCCGCGGCGAAGTTGCGGAAAGCCATGTGGAGTTCCCCTTCTTCATCGGGTTCATGCTGTTTTCCGCCGGCGGGTTGCTGGTCTTCCATTCCATTGTCCAAATCCCCTCCTTCACCGTCGCCCTTGGCGTAAGTCTCTTCCTCTTTGCCATTACGGTCTTTCGCGTCGAGTGGGGCGTGTCCTTCTTGGTCATTGCCATGCTGCTTTCTCCCGAAATTGCAGGCAGGGAGGTCGGAAGCGGCAATCGCACACTTCAGGTGCGCTACGACGATATCCTGATCGTCGTTGTGTTCTTGGGCGTGCTGATGAAGATGGTCTTTGAAGGAAAGGGGTCGTTTTGGCTGCATAACCCAATAAACAAGGGCATCGTTCTCTACTACGCCGTTTGTCTTTGGAGCACCATGTTTGCATTTCGACTTGCGCTTCCGCTGTTCGATCAGAGCGAAGCGTTCTTCACCCTGTTGAAGATTGCAGAGTACTATATGATCTTCGTGCTGGTGGGAAATGCGATTCGTAGTTACAGTCAGATCCGGTGGCAGATTGGCGTCTTCTTTGCCGTGGGTTCGGTAATTTCTCTCTACGCGCTCTATTCCCGCTTTCTTTCAGGCGTCGAGCGCGTGAGCGCCCCCTTCGAGACCGGCGGGACGGAGCCAAACACCCTGGGCGGATACCTCGTTCTCGTGATGTGCATTGCAGTAGCTATGCTTCTCAAAGCTCCCACCAAACGGCTTCGGATTGTCATGCTCGTACTTACGCTTCTAGCATTCGTGCCGTTTCTATTCACGCTTTCCCGTGCGTCGTATCTGGCTTGGGTAACCGCATTGTTCGTTCTAGGTGTAATGGGGAAGAAGCCGGCCCTTATCGTGTTGACGATCCTGGTCCTTGTATTCTCGCAGTTCATTATGCCGGCCGAGGTGGTCGAGCGCGTGAACTACACCTTCCAACGCGGAAGCGGAGTGGATGTCGCGATAGGTGGGGTCGAGACGGGTCTGCAAGTAGATAAGTCAACCCATGAGCGGATCTATGTGTGGGGGAAGGTCAAGTACAATTTGTATGTGTGGCCATGGTTTGGTGGAGGTGTCTCATGGGACCGAGTCCTTGACAGTCAATATGCTCGCGTGCTGATTGAGACTGGGCTGTTTGGGTTCGCGACTTTTCTCTTCCTGCAATTCCAAATCCTCAAAACTACACGCGAAGGCTTTCTCTGGTCGGGAAATTGGCTTGGCAAAGCGCTTGGCCTAGGTACATTTACGGCTACGGTTGCCTTGATCGTACATTCCTTCGGGACGATCTCCTTCCTAATCGTCCGCATCATGGAACCCTATTGGTTTCTCGTTAGCCTTGCCGTCGTGGCAAGACACTTGGCAATCGAAGAGTACGCCCGGCAAAAGAAGGCGGCTACCATTCCGAGGCCCGTCGAACCACTGCCCCCACGTGCGCCTAGTCGCCTTAGCCGTCCCCTTCCTCGGGTCTCTGGCCAGTCCTACTGAGCTTGGTCGAACGCCATCCCAATTTCTATAAGTCATAATACGACAATAATTTGCGCCAGATCGCGGAGCCTGACCACAAGCGATTCACTCCCTCCACTTCTCTGCTTTCCCTGAGCTTGCCCTTGCCAAATGCAAAGGCAAAAGCGCGCTCAACGCGAGACCTTGGAGGGAAGTTCCGGCGGTTCCGTAGCTTCCCTCTCTTGGCGACAGATAAACACTTGACAAATACAGCCCGCATTGATAGATTAAGCAGGGAATACTGTTGACATACAACATAGCATGCTCCTTCGCTCGGGGTTCACACCAAATATGGTAGGTCAGCCTTCAGGTCACGCCTCCTTGCTCGGAACCGCCTTTGGCGGTTACGAGGTGCAAGCCCTGATCGGACGCGGGGCGATGGGTGCCGTTTATCTCGCCCGCGACACGGCACTGAACCGGCCGGTTGCTTTGAAGGTATTGCTGGGCAGTTTGGCGCGCAATCCCGCCATGGTGCGGAGCTTTCATCGAGAAGCCCAAGCCGCCGCGCCGTTGCGACATCCCAACATTGTGCGTGTCTATGCGGCGGGTATCGAGGCAGGAACCCCGTTCATCGCCATGGAATACGTGCCCGGCGAAACGCTTGACCGGTTTCTGCGCCGGAAGGGCCAGGTTGCCTGGCAGACCGCCCTCTACATAGGGGGGCAAGTTGCCGAGGCGCTGACCTGTGCACACCGGGCCGGGATTATTCACCGGGACGTGAAACCTGCGAATATTCTTCTCGACAGGTCGGGCCGCGTGCGCCTGACGGATTTTGGCATTGCGAATGCCGCGACCCATGAGACGCAGGGCGTCATAGGCACTCCCCAGTACATGTCTCCGGAGCAGGTGCGCGGGGTGCAGCTCACGCCATCGACGGACCTTTTCAGTCTGGGCGTAATCCTGTATCGGATGATGGCTGGAAAGCCGCCATTTGAGGCAATTACGCCAATTGCGCTGATCAACCGCATCAACACCGAGGAGCCGGTTCGGCTCAATCGGCTGCGCTCGGACATTCCTGACGATGTTGCGCGCATTGTTGCGCTGCTGCTGGAGAAGCACCCTGAAAACCGGCCGGCTTCCGCGCAGGAGTTGGCGGCTTCCTTGGAGAGGCTTCAGCAGGAAGAGGGCGGACGCTCGGCAATCCCCGAGGCTCTTGCCGCGTTTGTGCGGGAACAGGCAAGCGGACCCGCGTTGCGGTTGCTAACGCCCGTTCCGCAAGTTGGAGGAAAGAAGACCAAACACGAGACCTCGAAGGGCAGGCGCACCTCTGGAACATTCGTGGCCGTAGCGGCAGTTCTGCTGGCACTCGTGGCCGTAGCGGGCTGGCTCATTCCTTCCTCAGGTGCATCAAGACACGACCTCGTGCTCGATACATTTGTATTCGGCACTCAAGGTGAATCCACCATTGTCGGCGCCCTCCCCTCGACAAGCTATCGCTTCAGCGAAATCGCGTGGGAAGGACCCGTTGCCGTTGTCCGTGCCGAGGGACGAGCCGACAGCCTCGCGTACGGTACGTACGGCGTGTTGGCGGTGGACCTCCAAGGACGTGAGTGCCGCAGCTTGGCGGGGCCGGGTCGTCCCCCCGAGGAACTGCGTGTAGTCAATCCCGACGGAAGCACGGTTTGTCTTGTGGCAACGGGGAAAGATGGCGCACAGACCCTGTTCGAGCGTGACGCGGCGAATGCTTCTCGCTCCGGTCGGGATATTCGCCGAAGCCTCAATGGAATCCACATCGTGCCCGAAAGCGTGCAGTTCTCGCCGGACGGAACGCGCATCGGATACATACGCGCAGAGACCAAGCACGAGCTTTGGCTTGTCGATCGGTCCTCGGCCACGGTGGAAGGGTCGCTGCTGGCGGTTGGCTTGGCGGGCGACCGTTTCGCCTTTAGTCCCGATGGCCGGCTTGCCGCGGTCATGCTGCCTTCCGAATCGGGCAACAGCGAACCCGACATCTGCATTGTAGACACCGCACGCGGAGAGATTCAGGCGCGCTTGGGTCCGGGGTATATCGATTCGCACTCATGGCACGCCTCGGGCGCGGACCTGCTGGCAACGTCAAGGGTTGGGGCGGATGCGCGCCAATTATGGCTGGTACCCGTGAATGGCGATGAACGCCGACGGCTTACCGGGCTGTCGGAAGGCGTCGGTATACGCATGGCCGTTTCACCGGCGGGGGACTGGGTGGCCGCGCTGGCAAACGAAGATACGAAGGCATGCGTCGTATTTGCGCGGATTGATACAGCGGACGCGGAGAGCCCCCTCAGGGCGGCGTCCGTGGCCAATTGGCGAGGGCGATCGCATGCGTGATTTCGGTGGCGCGTTACCGGCACGGCACGTCCTCGGCAGCTACGAAGTTTTCGAAGAGTTGGGCCGGGGCGGCATGGGCATCGTCTACCGCGCCTTGGACCTTTCGCTGGACCGTGTGGTGGCGATCAAAGTGCTGCGGGATGACCTCCGGGCCCAACCGCAGATCGTGACCCGGTTTGGAAGAGAGGCGCGCGCCGCGGCGAGTCTTGACCATCCGAACATCGTGCAGATTTACGCGGTCGGCAGCGAGGACCGCATTCCCTATATCGCGATGGAGTACATCAATGGGACTCCGCTCTGCGCGGTAACGCAATGCGCCAAGCAGATTCCATGGGCGACCGCGCTGGATATCACGGGGCAGATTGCATCCGCGCTGGCCTGCGCGCATAACGCACATATCATTCACCGGGATATCAAACCGTCGAACATCCTGGTAACCGCTGGCGGCAAGGCCTACATAACGGATTTTGGAATCGCGAAAATCCTCACCTTGGACGACGGTCTCACGGTTGACGGATCTCGCCTGGGTACGCCGAATTACATGTCGCCCGAGCGGTGCGCCAACGGCGAACTTACGCCTATGAGCGACCTGTATTCCCTCGGAGTGGTGCTGTTCCAGATGGTTACCGGCCATCTGCCGCATGAGGGGCTTACGTCGGTGGGATTGATCAATCAGATCATCCACGAGCCGCCAGCGCGGGCCCGGTCTTTTGCAGCCGGCTTGCCTGAAGACGTGGAGCGATTGATTGCCTGGATGCTGGAACGCAATCCCCTCCATCGGCCGCAAAACGGAAACGTGGTGTGCGAAGCGGTGGAGCGGATCCGTGCGGGTAAATCCCTGGAGGTCGAGGCGCACAGCATGCGCGACGCGCTCGCCGATTTTCGAGAGTCGATGGGCGGCACGAAGCCACAGACGACGGGCGCGTCGTCTCCTTCACGTGGAGCGCAGTCGCGTTCGGGCGTC
>JBHEKO010000213.1:0-3033 GCA_041859475.1 Candidatus Hydrogenedentales bacterium | reverse complement strand
ACGCGCTCTCCCATTCGACCGAAGAGCAGCAAGGGCACTGGGGCAAGCAGAAACGCAAGGCCCCACATTTCCAGCCCCATCGACAATTTGGTCAACGACAGGCGGTAAATGCTCTCGATATAGAGCGTGAAGAGTTGGATGAAGAACAGAAAGCCGAAGGCCCACAGGGCTGTGGCCATTGGTACACCTCCCGATTTCGCGCTACTTAAGAGCCAGCTCACGGACTTGATGCGGAGAGGCGCAACGAGCGCCGCGCCGAGTATAGAGGTTTTGTTCCCGGCGACAAAAGCGCGGTTCCACCAAGCCACCGAGTGTGTTCGATTGCGAGAAGAGACAAGAACGCTAAGCAAGCTTGCTTCAAGACAAAACTATGCAAGTTGTGCACATTTGGATTTCTTTGTACAGTACTACGTGAGAAGGAGAAAATAGGCAATGATTGATATTGTGAACCTGACTCAGCATTACGGCGTGCGGCCTGTTCTGAAAGACGTGAATCTGCGCGTTGCCACCGGCGAACTCGTGGCCGTGATGGGACCCAACGGCATGGGGAAGAGCACGCTGCTGGCCGCTGTCGCCGGGATGCTTACGCCGCAGAAGGGTTACATCGAGATCGACGGGCTCCGCTGCAAAAGCAGCGAGGACGCCGAACTGAAGATTCGGAAGCGCCTCTTCTACTTGCCCGATAATCCCTGGCTTCCGGTACACAAGACGGGACGCGAATTTCTGTTGAACGTAGGCAAGTTGTACGGGGTCTCTTTCGAACGCCTCTTCGACCACATCGAGCGATTGACGCCGCTGTTCGACCTCACGCACCAGATCGATGCGCCCATCGCGTCGTACTCCACGGGACAGCAGAAGAAGATCGCGATCTGCTCTGCCTTGGTGAGCGACGCGACGGTGCTGCTGATGGACGAGCCCTTCTCGGGCGGGCTGGATCCGTCGGCCTTGTTTGCGCTCAAGCGCGTCATGCAGGGGCTCGCTGCACGCAACGACATCACCGCACTTATTACAACGCCAGTCCCGGAGATTGTCGAGGAAGTTGCCGAACGCATCGCCATTCTGCGCGACGGGTGCGTGTTGGCGTACGACACCGCCGACGGCCTTCGCGCGTTGACGGGAGTGTCCGGTTCCCTTCAGGACGTGCTTGAAAGCATGCTCAGCCCAGATACGCTGAAGAATATCGAGCGCTACTTCGAAGGGACGCGATCATGATGCGACGCGTGTTCGAGTTGTGGCCGCGCCACTTCCTCGTGTGCTGCCTCTTTTACGGTGTGATGGTCGTGCCCGCGCTATTCCTGGCATGGGAGCTGTACAACGCGTACGTCTACAATCTCGCTGCCGACGACGAATACATGAAAGACCTGGTCGTCGAACGCCGCGGATTTCTTTGTTTCGCGATTTGTGCGGCGTCGCTTGTCTACGGGGTAAATCGTGTATTCGCGTTCCATCCCGCGTTCAATCGGGGCTACTTCAGGTGGCTGGCCGCGACGCCTTACACGGGGCGGCAGGCATTGCCGCTGGGACCGTTGCAGCTTGTCATTGAAGATGTGGCTTTTGTCGTCCCGGTACTGGCAGCAAGCCTTTTCACTGGAGCGGTCTCTTGGCAGATTCCGCTGGTCTGCCTGTTAGCCGGGTACTCGACGACGTTGGCTGTCGCCACCCATTTGACGGGCAATCTCATTCTCTCATGCGCTCTCCACTTCTTCCTGCCTTTGGCTCTACTCCTTGTGCCTTCGCCTATTGGAGGAGTTGCCTTAATCCTCTTGCTGCCGCCAATACTCAGGTGGGCAGTAGCCCGCAACCTTGAAGCATTTCCGTGGGGTACGGGTGAATCGGGGAGAGCAGCTTCCGGCGAAGTTGCTCCCGCCAAGGGCCTGGTTTTCGCCGGAGCGAAAGACCTTGGGGAGTCGCGGGATGAATTGGGGGTCGGCTGGCCTTTGGCAATCCTTGGGCCACAGAAGGAATGGGCGCACATTTCAACGGGATTCGCGTGCGCGTTTTCGGTTTGGATTGGATTGGCCGTTGTCTGCGGTGGCTCGTGTATTGAGCGATTGTTCGGCGAATCGCTGGCTATCGGTTCGCGCGATATACGGGGGGTCTCTGCGCTTTGTCTTCTTGGGGTACTCGTGCTCGCGGGTGCGCGAACCTTGATTTACACGACATACACACGCCCGCCGCTGAATCTCTCCGGTCGCATCGGTCTCCGGCGCCTCATCATTCCGCGGTATCACAAAGTGTATGTCCCCAGCCTGCTTGCGATCGCGATTGCTGCCGTGTTGCCTCGCTGTGTGTTTGTCGTCAGCAATTCCGGCGCGTGGATCGTGGGGATTACGTTTGGGGTTTGTATGCTCGTCTTGTTGGGGATGGGACCAACCTTGAAATCGTGGACCCTCACCGGCACCTACCGCTTACAACGCAGTGCATTTGCCAATCAAATCGGCGTTAGCCAGCGCGGGTCCGCGCCGTAAATGCTCGGAGGGCGAGTTTTCCAACCCGCCTCTTAATTCGGCATTTGGCGGGTGCGGGCGGCGGGTTAGAAAACCCGCCCTCCGCGGAGGCACGTCGAAGACTGCAGGAGCGCCACGACGCCCGGCGACAAATACATTAAGACGCCCGGCACGGAGACCGGGCGCTACGGCAAAACCGGAGACGCCTGCCGCGGAGGGCAGGCGCTACTTCTTCAATGCGCGCGCGAAGACTTCCGCGGTATGCAGGGGCTTTACCGGAGTCAGATGATCAATTTGGTGGCGGCAGCTTGTGCCTGCGGCGACGACATCGGTGCCCGCGGTGAGGTCGTTGATCTGATCGACGAGCGGTTGCGCTACCTTGAGCGAGAGTTCGTATTTCGACTTGAGCGAGCCGAACGCGCCGGCCATGCCGCAGCAACCCGTGTTGAGCATGGTGACCGTGCTGTTGGGGAGTTTCGAAAACAGCTTGGGCACGATGCTCATGTCGGTCAATGCCTTGGCGTGGCAGTGTCCGTGAATGGCAACCCAGGTGAATCCGTCGCCGAATTCGAGCGCGTTGGGTTCC
>JBHEKO010000208.1:0-6113 GCA_041859475.1 Candidatus Hydrogenedentales bacterium | reverse complement strand
TAGCAATCATAACCGGGAACGGCTTCGCGCCCGTCTTCGGCACGAGCACGTACACCGGCATGACGATACCCGGTTCGGTCTGAATCTCGACGCGCTCGCGCGTGTAGTCGCCGCAATCCACGGTCTCTGTCACGGAAGGATTCAGCGGTGCGCTCTTCATCGTCGGGATGCCCAACAATTCGCGCAGCTTTGCACGGGCCGTCTCGCGCCACGCCGCGACATCCGCGGGCGTGGAACCGGAAAATCGCAACGCGCGGCCCGTTTCGTCGAATCGCGCGCGCATATACGGTTGCACGGAGTAGGGAGGGATTTCAGGTTGCTCTTGGGCATAAGCGGAGACGCTCATGACGGCGAGCGCTACGGCAGCGAGCGAAGGCCCACGCCGCCCCCGTGCGTTCACGATCCCATCCCGAACGCATCGGAGATTGCGCTCAAGCCGGGAATGCGCTTACCCATGGCCGCCGCCGCGATTGCCGCAAACACGACCAACACGATGATGGCGAATAGCGTGCCGAAGAATGCGTTGATTTGCGTCTTCCGAAGTGCCACGTCACCTTCCTCCAGTTTTGCTTACGGTTGGGCATTCTTTCCCGAGACTTCTTCCACAATGCGCATCAAACGCCGGCCATATTCCGTGTACGACTGATACAACTGCTCGTCGTTGTTCGCCTTCTGCCCCGTGTGGATGATGGCTGCGAGGTGCGGCTCGATGGAGAACCCGCCGTTGTATCCGCGTTTTAGCAGGTCGCCGACGATTTCGCGCACATACCCATCGCCTTCGCCGCAGTACATGTACTCGTCTTTGCCATCTACTTTTCGCGCGTCCTTAATGTGCACGTACACGATGTCGTCGTACACCGCCTGGTAGTACTCCCACGCATCCTGCCCATACGTCACCGGATTGCCCGTGTCGAACACGACCTTGAGCGCCGGGCTGTCCACTTCACCCAACAGGATGTTGCTGTTTTCCGCCGAGAGTCCACCCCAACCGCTGCAATTCTCGTGGACCAGCGTGATTCCGCCGTCCTCGGCAATCGTGGCGAGTTCGCGCATGCGGTCGATGGCTTCCTCGCGCCACTCCTCATCGCTAAGCGGGTCATTCGGATCGTTGGGATAGCTCATCACGCGAATAAACGGCGTGCCGAACCGGTGCATGCGCGGAATCGCCCGCTTCAGATCCTCGATGTCGATAGTCGCGGCGCACGTGATCGGCCGCGCCCAATTGGCAATGGCGCTGCCAAAGCACGACACGTACATGCCCGCCGCCGTGACTTTGTCGTAGACGGCATCGAATGCCTTGTCGGAAATCATCGTGAGGTTCTGCCCATCGACGAGCCGCAGTTCCATGTACTTCCACCCCAACTCTTGATGGGCTTTGATCTGCGTTTCGATTGCCGGACCCGCTTCGTCCGAAATACCAGAGTAAAACATCGAACTATCCCCCTGTGCGCTGTTGCAGCGTCAGTTGCGCACCAGCGCCTTTTCTACATTATTTCGCATTTCAGTTCCTCGCAGCATGCCGATGATCTCCAGCGCGAAATCCATCGCCGTCCCCGGTCCGCGACCGGTGACAATCTTTCCGTCGCGTTCAACGGCGCTGCCCGTGCACGTCACATCGCGCAGTCCCATCTTGTCCAGAAATCCAGGATAGCTCGTGGCTTTCTTCCCTGACAGTACACCTGCCCTTCCCAGGACGATGGGGGCCGCGCAAATGGCGCCCACGTATTTCCCATCCGCAACCAGCTTCTTCACAAGGCTGTGGATACGCTCATCGTTGTTGAGGTTGTCCGCCCCGGGCAATCCACCGGGAAGTACGACCATGTCAAAGGTATCTCCCAACGCCTTGTCCAGCGTCGTGTCCGGAGTAATGGTGACGCCATGACTTGCCACGACTGGCTCGTCCGTCAGCCCCGCCGTAACGACGGTGATATCCGCGCGGCGAAGCAAATCGATGATTGTGATGGCCTCCAGTTCCTCGCATCCCTGGGCCAACGGCACCAATACTCGCGTCATGGCTTTTCTCCTCGTTCCCGGCAACGCCGGGCCGTCCGTGCAGACCACGCGAACTCAGGCGCACGTACCGCGGGCAACGCCAATGCCGCAGCCATGCACCCTATCCCGCGATAATACTGAAGGTCTTCCCATCACGCAACCGGCAGGGAAGCCATGCGCTACGACACGTGCATTGGATGGCGGGTTCGTTGCCGGCTCTTCGCATCCATCGGTCCGATCCGACTTGTCCGACGGGGATACGTCCCATTCTCATGGAAAGACCGGCACACGTTCGCGGGGAAAGACAGGAAGGGAAAATGGCGGAGAGACCGGGATTCGAACCCGGGGTACAGGCTAAAACCCGTACAACGGCTTAGCAGGCCGCCACCTTCAGCCACTCGGTCATCTCTCCGGGAGTGGGTAAGAGATGCTACCACGCAACGCCAAACCGATGCAAATACTACCGGAATTCAACTCATTCATCTCCTGTTCCCAGCGCGACCATAATGCTCGGATTTCTCATCAGCAGACAAGCTCCTCTTGCAGTTCGACTTGGAGTCGTGCCTGGAAGTGGTCACTTCCTGAAACTGGGGATGATCGAGGGGATTCAATGGGCTTGAACTTGCCGATCTTTGCAGGCAATGCTAGACTCTCCCCGTGCGAGATGCGCCTGGCTTGAAAGCGAATTGAAGCCCTTCGCAGTGAACCTCCAACGTGCTTGCGTGCGAATCAGGGTGAATTTCGCAACAATTTGCCACGTTGGGGTTAGCAACCGCGCAGTGTGATATCGTATCAGTGGGCGGGAAATCGAAGTGTTTCCCGCCTCTTTCATTGAATACGGGGGAGAAATGGCATTCCACGCTCGATTGTGGTCCATGGATTGATGAGCAGCTTCGTATGATAACCGCAATGTGCTCCAAGTGCGGCCTGAAGTTCCTTGTGCCTCCCGCTGTGCAAGGCCGTTCCGGCGTGTGCTTCGGGTGCGGCTCCGCCCTCACGATTCCCCGTGGCGTCCAACCGGAAGACGAAATGAGCCTCGCCTTTGAGGTGGGCGCCAGTATCGATGGCCGCTACGAAATCGAGGGTCCGCTGGGCAAAGGCGGCATGGGCGTCGTGTACAGCGCTCGGGACACGCTGATGAACGAGCGCGTCGCGCTGAAATTCCTGAATCCCCAACTGCTGCAGACGCAGAAGGGCGTCCAGCTCTTCATCCATGAGGCCCAAATCGCCCGGCGGTTGCGCCACGAGAACATCGTCGCCGTGCACGACGTTGCCGCGACTCCCGAGGGCATCATGTACCTCTCGATGGAGTTTCTCGCTGGCCGCTCGTTGCGCGCCGTCTTGCGCCACTTTCGCACCGTGCGTCGGTTCATGGACGTTCGGCTGGCCGTGGACCTCACGGCACAGATTCTCGATGCACTCGACTACGCGCACCGCACCGTAATTCACCGCGATATGAAGCCGGAAAATGTCATGCTGCAGCCGGGCGAACGCGTCAAGGTGCTCGATTTCGGCTTGGCCAAAGTGCTGGATGAGGGGCATAGCGAAAGCGGACCGACGGAAAAGGGGAAACGATCGAACGTCATTGGCACGGAGGCCTACGCTTCGCCCGAGCAACTTAGGCATGGCGAAGTCGACCTGCGCGCAGACCTCTACGCTGTCGGACTCATGTTCCGCGAAATGCTGACGTTGCGCACGCCGCTCGAAGAACAAGTCGAAGTTCAGCGAGCCCGTGAAGACGTTGCTCCTTCGTTGCTTGCCATCCTCGAGAAGGCCATTAAGGAAGCGCCGGAGGATCGCTGGCAGAGCGCGGGCGAATTTCGCCGGGACCTGCTGCGAGCCTACACGGAGTCGTACCGCCGCGCGCAATTCGCTGCCGGCGCGCCAGAGGATGGGCGGCAGGTGTCCACCGAAGGGATGGTGCTCATGGAAGGGGGAAGCTTCATGATGGGGAACGCGTCCGTCCCCGAAGAAGCGCCGCCGTTCGAAACCTATGTCGATCCCTTTCGTATCGACATTCACCCGGTCACCGTCGGGCAATACGCGGAATTCCTGGAAGCCACTGCCCATCCCAAGCCCAAGTTCTGGGGGCAGCGCGACTACGGCGGCGACGAGCAACCTGTCGTCGGGGTGTCCTGGGAGGATGCCATGGCATATGCCCAGTGGGCCGGAAAACAACTTCCCTCCGAAGCACAGTGGGAATTCGTGGCCCGCGGAAAAGAAAACCGCCGCTATCCCTGGGGCAACACCGAGCCCGATTCAAACCGCGCCAACTATGGCGACCATCTCAATATGCCCTCCATCGTTGGAATGCACGAAGATGGCGCCACGCCAGACGGCATTCAAGATATGGCTGGAAACGTGCATGAATGGACAGCGGATTGGTTCTTGCCCTACGACCCCGCAAAACGCGAAACGGCCGCGCAACTCGGTCCGCCCCGGCGGGCCGTGCGTGGCGGATCCTGGAATTCGCCTCCGCAGGAGCTTAGGTGTTCGGCGCGCAAAGGACTGTTCCCCGAATCGCGCCTGCCGACGCTCGGATTCCGATGCGTGCTGGCACTCCGCCCCTGACCCAGGACTACACGAGTAACACCTTCTCCGTGTCCTGATAGCGCAGCCGTATCGAAAAGAACGTCTCTTCGCTATCGACGAATGCATCCACGACGTCCGGGTCGAAGTGCGTTCCCTTGCCCTCCAACAAAATCTCCTTGCTTTTTTCGTGCGACATCGCATCTTTGTAGCAACGCTTGGAGGTCAGCGCGTCATACACATCCGCCAAGGCCAGAATTCTGCCCGCTAGCGGAATGTCGTTTCCCGAAAGCCCATGTGGATATCCCGACCCGTCCCATTTTTCGTGGTGGCTCTCGGCCAGATCGATACCCATCTTCAGAAAGTTGTTTCCCGGATGCTTCTCGTCGACACGCCGCAACGTGGTGGCGCCGATTAACGCATGCGTCTTCATGATGTCGAACTCTTCGGAAGTCAACTTGCCCGGCTTCTGCAAGATCCGGTCGGGAATTCCAACTTTGCCGATATCGTGGAGAGGCGCTGCAACGAAAAGATCCTCGATGTATGCGTCATCGATGAGCTTCTTATACTTCGGAAAGCCGCTGATTCGAGTCGCCAAAACATGCGCGTATTGACGCATGCGCTCCAGGTGCTCGCCGGTGTCTGGATCCCGCGATTCCGCAAGATTGGCCAAAGCAAATATCAGCGCAAGCTGAGTAGAGGCGATCTCGTTCACCTGTTCGCGCACGCGCTCTTCGAGCTCGTGATTGTATCGCTCAATCTCTTTTCTGTGTTGCTCTTCCTGGTCGTGGAAATCCTTCTTCGCCAGGCACCCGTTCAACCGCGCCTTGAGCAAGACGGGATTGAACGCCTTCGGAAGGTAATCGTCCGCGCCCAACTCAATGCAATGCGTAATGCTCTGCATTTCATCCAACGCCGATACCATGACTACGGGGATGTGGCGAAGTTCCTCATCCGCCTTCATGCATTCCAGCAACTGATACCCGGTCATCACCGGCATCATGACATCGCACAACACGATGTCCACCTTATTCGCTCTCAATTGATTCAGCGCAACGGAGCCGTTTTCGGCTTGAATGGAATGGTGCCCAAGGTCCGCAACCAGTTTGGCAAGTATTTGCCTGTTCAATCCCTGGTCGTCCACTATCAGGATATTGGCAGACTTCGTCATGTGCAGCTACCTCTCCTTGAACGACGGTATTCCGCGCCCACCGGCTGGGTCGGCCGGGTAACCTATTTCCTTCGCTCCTGATTGCACTCCATCAAGCACTCGTCGCGCCTCACAGTATATGAATTGCTAGTCTTCGAGCAACGCCGACTCCCCGAGCGCGGTAACACCATCCTGCCATACCGGCGCCAAGAGGATGCTAACCGTCGTGAGGCCTTCCCCCGCGCTTATGCGCACCCCGAGTCCCTTAACGCCGCTGTTGTTCCTTTCGGGCGCTACTCGCTCGACAGATTCCGCGACAAAAACGGCCCCCTTCGGCTCGAGGATGCTCGCCCGCATCTCTTTTCCGTCCAGCCGCAAGACCGCTGTTCCATCTGCTCCCGGCTCTATCGCCGCGTCGGTCGTCATCCCCCAGAGGATATCG
>JBHEKO010000767.1:0-7859 GCA_041859475.1 Candidatus Hydrogenedentales bacterium | reverse complement strand
ACAAGGTAGTCGGCGAGGTCGGTGGCCTCCATGAACCCCTCGGCTGTTGCTTTGGCCATGGCCGTCCGGTTGACTCGGATGGAAGGGAGCATGGCCGAGGTGACGGCAAGGCACAGTTGAACCGTGTCGGATGCGTCGAAGACAGGCTCCTTGTCTTCCTGGAGATCGCGATTGTACGTGAGCGGGAGCCCTTTCATGAGGGTAAGCAGCGCGTTCAGGTCGCCAAAAACCCGTCCGGTCTTTCCACGCACCAATTCCGCGACATCGGGATTCTTCTTCTGGGGCATGATGCTCGACCCGGTCGTGAAAGCGTCCCCGATCTCGATGAAACCGAACTCGGGGGTCGACCACAGGATCAACTCCTCGCAGAGGCGTGACAGGTGCATCATGACCAAGGCCGACGCGGAACAGAACTCGATAAGGTAATCCCGGTCGGATACCGCGTCCATGCTGTTGGCGGAGATGGCATCAAAACCAAGTTCCTTGGCCACTTGCTGGCGATCGATGGGATAGGGAACGCCTGCCAGCGCCGCCGAGCCCAAGGGCATCACATTGACGCGCTTCCGTAGTTCGCCGAACCGCTCCCGGTCGCGCTGAAACATCTCGAAATAAGCGAGGAAATGGTGCGCCAGCAAGACGGGTTGCGCGTGCTGCATGTGGGTGCACCCCGGCAGAATGACGTCGAATTGCTTTTCCGCGAATGCGACGAGTGAGGACTGTAACCCGCGAAGGAGCTCGCGAATCGCGTCAACCTGGTCGCGGGCCCACATCCGCACGTCCGTCGCGATCTGGTCGTTGCGGCTGCGGGCGGTATGAAGCCTTTTGCCCGCCTCGCCGATACGCGCGACCAGCGCCGACTCGATATTGGTGTGCACATCCTCAAGCCCAGGGTCGAACACGAAGCGCCCTGCCTCGATATCCGCCGCAACGCCCTTCAATCCAGCAACAATCTTCTTCGCGTCGGCCTTGGAAATGATGCCGCAATCGCCGAGCATGCGCGCGTGGGCGATGCTGCCGCGAATGTCCCACGGCGCGAGCCGCGCATCGAACGACACGGATTGACCGAGTTGCTCGACGAGCGCATCGGTCTTGCCCTCGAAGCGTCCGCCCCAGAGTTTGGCCATGCCGGCCGCCTTACTGGTCGAAGCCCGCGCGATTCCGGACGCGCAGGCGCAAAGCGTTGAGACGGATAAAGGCGCCGGCGTCGCTCTGTTGGTACGCGCCCTCGTCTTCCTCGAACGTGGAAATCTTCGGATCGTATAGGGTCTTTTCGGCTTTCCGGCCCACGACGATGCAGTTGCCTTTATAGAGCTTGACGCGCGCCGTGCCGGTCACGTGTTCCTGCGACTTCTTCACGAATGCCGTCAACGCGGCCATCTCCGGCGAATACCAGAACCCGTTGTAGACGAGCTGCGCAAACTTCGGCGACAGTTCGTCGCGCAGAAGCATGACTTCGCGGTCCATGGTGATCGACTCCACCGCGCGGTGCGCCGCGTAGAGGATCGTGCCGCCGGGCGTCTCGTACACACCGCGCGACTTCATGCCCACGAAGCGGTTCTCGACCATGTCGACACGGCCAACGCCGTTGGCGCCGCCAAGTTCGTTGAGGCGCGCCAAGAGCGCCGCGGGCGAAAGGCGCTTGCCGTCCACCGCGACGGGAAGTCCCTCTTCGAAATCGACTTCGACATAGGTGGGTTTGTCGGGGGCCTTGCTGGGGTCTACGCTCAAAAGGAACATATCGTCGGGCGGTTCGGACCAAGGATCTTCAAGGATGCCGCCCTCGAACGAAATGTGCAGGAGATTGCGGTCGGACGAATACGGCTTCTTCACCGTAACGGGCACGGGGATGTCGTGTTTCTTCGCGTATTCGATCAGCGAGGTCCGGCTGTTCAAATCCCAGTCGCGCCACGGGGCGATGATCGTCACGTTGGGTTCAAGTGCATAGAACGTCAGTTCGAAGCGCACCTGATCGTTGCCCTTGCCCGTCGCGCCGTGCGATACCGCATCGGCCTTCTCCTGGCGCAACACGTCAATTTGGGCCTTCGCAATCAGCGGACGCGCCACGCTCGTCCCCAGCATGTAGTTGCCTTCGTAATAGGCGTTAGCCTGCATCGTCGGAAACACAAAGTCGCGAACGAACTCTTCGCGCAGATCCACGGCGTAGGCCGCGCAGGCGCCCGTTCGAAGGGCCTTGGTGCGCGCATCCTCCACTTCTTCACCCTGGCCGATGTCGGCAATGAAGGCGACGATGTCGGCTTTGTAGGTTTCCTGGAGCCACTTCAGGATGACGGACGTGTCCAATCCACCCGAGTAAGCGAGAACGATCTTCTTAACAGATGCTGCCATGATTCCCTCTCTATCTTGATTGCTTATGCAATTCTACTTCTAGTGTCGGTCATACAAAACCCTGCCTTGCGCACGGATGCGATGTTCCAAAGTGGCCCTCAGATCCTTGAATCTGTCCACCTGCTGGGGATCGAATTCGACCACCAGGCGGCAGACCATCTCTGCGAGGACTTCCGGTTCGACGGTCTTCATGGTTATTTCCCAGCGCGCGCCCGTTGTTTGCGGTTCAGGCCGTCCTGCCCCTTCTGCATCAAGGTTACCATGATTGCCTTCTGCGCGTGGAGACGATTCTCCGCCTCGTCGAACACGATCGACTGCGGGCTGTCCATGACGTCGTCGGTCACTTCCTGGCCTCGCTTGGCGGGCAGGCAGTGCATGAACACGGCGTCGCGTTTCGCGAGCGACATCAGCTTGGCATTTACCTGATAGGGGGCAAACGTCTTGGCGCGTTTCTCGTTCTCGCGCTCCTGGCCCATGCTCGTCCACACGTCCGTATAGATGGCGTCGGCCCCGCGCACACCGTCTTCGATGCTGTGCGTGACGCAGATTTCTCCCTTGGCCTGCGACTTCGCAAAGGCCACGATCTCCGGATCGGCCTCGTAGCCCGGCGGGCAGACCAGCATAAAATTGATGGGAATGTGCGCGGCGAAGTTCAGCCATGACGCCGCGACATTGTTGCCGTCGCCGACGAATGCCAGCTTCAGATCGCCCAAATCGCCCTTGTGCTCGCGCAATGCTTGCGCGTCAGCAATGACCTGGCACGGATGCAACTTGTCCGTCAGGGCGTTGATCACCGGGACACCGGCATACTTCGCCAAATCCTCGACCGCCTCATGCTTGAACGTCCGTGCGACAATTCCATCCACCCACCGATCGAGATTGCGCGCCACATCGGGCACGGATTCGCGCTCGCCAAGCTTGATTTGGCCCGATTCAAGCACGAGCGCGTGGCCACCGAGTTGGAACATTCCCGTCTCGAACGTTACCCGCGTGCGAAGGCTCGGCTTCTCGAATATCATCGCCACGGTCTGCCCTTCCAGAAGGCGGTGCGGCTTGCCTTCCTTGACCGTCTTCTTGAGCCGGTCGGCCATTTCGAGCAGTTCGAGGATGTCGCCGGTCGTCAGCTCCGCGAGGGTGATGAAATCCAGATACATCAGACTTCTCCGATCGCCTTGTCGAGGGTTGCCACAACCCGGTCCACATGTTGCTGCGCAATGATAAGCGGCGGAGCAAAGCGCAGGACATTCGGCCCCGCGGGCCCGCATACGATTCCCGAATCGAGCATCTTCTGCACCACTGGAGCCACGGGCGTCTTCATCTCAACTCCAATCAGAAGCCCTTTGCCGCGAACCTGCGCAATACCCGCGTGCTTCTTGGCCAAGCCGTTGAGCTTCTCCGTGAAATAAGCGCTGATTTGCCCAACGTGCTCCAGGAAGCCCGGTTCGAGAATGACCTCGACCGTGGCCAACGCGGCGGCCGTGCATAACGGATTGCCCCCGAACGTAGACGCGTGCGACCCCACACTGAATCCTGACGCCACCTTGTCCGTGCACCCCATCGCGACGATGGGCACGCCGTTACCGAGTCCCTTTGCGACCGCGACAATGTCCGGAGTGATGCCATAGTGTTCATGCGCGAAGAATTTGCCCGTGCGGCCCACGCCGGTCTGCACTTCGTCGAGAATAAGCAACGCTCCGCGCTCGTCGCAAAGGGCGCGCACCTGCTTCAGGTAGTCATCCGCAGGAACGCGCACACCGCCTTCGCCCTGAATCGGCTCGACGATGACCGCCCCCGTCTGCGGCGACAGCGCCTTCCGCAACGCGCCCATGTCGTCGAAAGGAACGTGACGGATGCCGGGCAACAGCGGTTCGAAACCTTCCTGATACTTGGGCTGGCCAGTCGCGCTGATCGCGCCGAACGTACGCCCATGAAAGGATTGAAGCATCGTAACGAATTCGGGCTTCGGCGTGCCCTGTTGCGCCCAATAGCGCCGCGCCAATTTCATGGCCGCTTCCATCGCGCCCGCGCCGCAATTCGAAAAGAACCACTTGTCCGCAAAGCTGTGCTGACACAACAAAGCCGCAAGCTTGACTTGCGGCTCGATGTAATAAAGATTCGAAACGTGCACCAGCGTCTTCGCCTGCATGCACAGGGCCTCCGTCACCTTCGGGTGGCAGTGGCCCAAACCGGCCACGGCGATCCCCGCGAAGAAGTCGAGGTATTCCTTGCCTTCGGCGTCCCAAAGGGTGACGCCCTCGCCGCGGACAAACGCAATGCTCCGAGCGCCATACGTGTTGATCACGTGCTTCTCGTTGAGCGCCTTGATCTCGTTGGTTGTCATGTCCCTATCCTCCCTCGGTTGCCCCACGCGCCCGTGCGTGTGTTATAAGAAAAGACCCGGCTATGCGCATGCGCGTTGGATGCGTCCGAGGGCGTTCCGCCCGGTTTCCCCGTCGTTGCCGAAAAAAAGGCGAGCGCGCTCTCTACCGAACGCGCCCAAAACCGGGAACAAATACTCTACAATGCGGACGCCTTCGCCCGCAAGATCGATGATCTCCGCCTACGAGTCCTTCCCCTTGCCCGAACTGCCCTTAGCGGACTCGGATTTCGTGGACTTCGACTCGGACTTGCTCTCCGATTTCGTCTCCGACTTCGTTTCGGATTTGCTTTCGGACGACCCCTCGGACTTGGACCCGTTCTTGCCGCCTCCGCCGCCGTTCTTCTTGTAGTCCGTCTCGTAGAATCCCGACCCTTTGAATAGGATGCCCGCCCCCGTGCCCAGCAACCGAATCATCCGGGTACTGCCGCACGCCTCGCACTTGACGCGCGGGGACTCGGACATGGAATGAAAGACGTCTCGGACCGTCTCGCATTTCTTGCATTGATACGAATACGTCGGCATGGCTCACATACTCCCAAACTCGTGCGTACTGCAGAGAAGAGGTAAAAACACTTCGGAGGGCAAAAAGCCTCCAGGGGGCCAATAATCTATCAAAGTGACCACCCTCTGCGCAAATCGGCATTTGGCGGCATTCCGAGGCGCAAACCAACCTGCTCACCCCAGCGTCCGGCCCCTTGGAATGGGTCACTTCTCAATTCTCGGCTCTTCGGAAAACACAAGGTGTACCTTGTCGCGCGTTTTGCCGACCCTGACCGTGCAATCAACAGCGTCTCCTCGCGTCTTGATGCGGAGCTCCGAGTCGGGAGGGACCCCCATCGCGGGGACGATGAGCCAGGCAAACGTGGTCGAACCACCTACGGTGCGGCGATAGACCGCCACAGGGGACGCGGTCTTGTGGTTATATTCCCGGCTCCACCAGCCTTGAATCGCGGGGCTCTCCTGGCCGTTCACCAGTTGGACTTCCCACTTCTTCTCCGCGGACGGCACAATGCGGACATTCCCCGCAGACGCATCCACGCTTGCCGTGGACGGACCCTCAACGGATACCGTGCAGTCCGGGTGATAGTGCCAGAGCGCCGTTACGGTACGCGGGCGGTCAGTTTCGATACGGTCAACAACGATCCAGTAGGAACCGCGTTTGTAGTAAACGAGCCGCTCTTGGGTTGCAGGACCCTCAACGTCGGCGAAGCCGATATCGTACACCCCGTAACCGAGGTCATACTCGGGAGCCGCGACGAATTGCCGGTCAATCGCCCTATCGGCCTGTAACGGCTTCTTTAGCTGCCCTTTGCCGTCAATCAGTATCGTGTTGTGACTTGCCGTCCCTACGAAGTAGTTGCGCCACTCCCCTTTCACGTACGTGTAGCGTCCGGAATCGACCAGGATGTCGCGTCCGTATGCCGCCACCGACAAGTGAAGCTTGTCGGCATGCTGATGGCCGATGCCCGCGGGCCCCGCGTCGAAGAAAGCCCAATGGGCGTCGCGCTCCCAGCCGCTGCGCATGACTAATTGCCCCGCCCAGGGAAACGCGCGCGAAGGAAGTCCGTCAGGACGCGTGCCCGTCGCGCCATTCGTCGCAATATACGTCCAGTCCGGCTGGTTGAACTTCTGGGCCGCTTCGGCCACTTGAGGCCCCTTGAGTTTAAGGTCGGAATCGTTGTTCAGCGGAGAATACCCGGCAGGGCTCAGCGTGTACGCGAGATAGGCCCACATGCGCTCGATCGTGTCGCCGAATGCCGGAGGCAATTCATGCTCCGTCGGTTGCAGCAAGTCGAGAAAGGACTGAAAGTTCGACATCGTGACCGCGTGATAGTCGGAGGTGAGTTCCATCTGTGCGCCGTCGGGATACACCTGTGCGCTCAACTCCTTCGTCAATCGCTCGATGCTATAGTCGATCCACGACTCTGCCTCTCGAAACTCCGGCCACGCCACCCCCGCCGCGGCAAGCCCGTTCAACTCCATGGCGATCCAGTTACCGGTGCTCTTGTGGAAGTTGCGCAGGTAGCGTGCATGTTCCGGAACACTCGACAGCAACAGAATTCGCGCTACCGGTGTGAAGGCAGGTTCATTCTGCAACGCGTAGAATCCCCGCGCCCACGCCCGCACCCGAAAGAAGGCTTCCAAACCTCGCCACGGCAGCACATTCTGGCTCGGCTCCGCGTAGGGATTTTGCAGAATCCAGTCCCGGACATGCGCGTCCCACGCCGCCGCATACTTCACGTCCCCGGTCATGCGATAGGCTTCCAGCAACCAGTCGAGATGGAAATGCCGGTTCAATGCCAAGGCCCATTCCTTGTCGTTAACAGGGCCCGTATAGTCCCACTGCAACCCGCCCTCGGGACGCCGCGGCACGGTGTCCGTTTGATCGTAGAAGGTGAACGTGTCTTTCAAAACGGCCTCCGCGCGGGCGATGGCGGCTGCATCGGGCGCTAGCCTGTCGACGGTGCTCGGAAATGCCGGGTTCTTCACGCCGCGATAGTGCTCCAGCAATGCGTCGCATGCTGCCGCCCATTGCTTCGCTGAGACGGCCTCCTTCGCGCCGGCGAGAGTCGTGCTTTCAAGATTCACCGCGGCAAACAGTCCTTCAATTCGCGCCGGATTGGACTGAACAAGCTCCTCAAGGCTCTCTTGTGCCAGACTCATTTCGCACACGAGAAAGACACCGGCGATCGCAATCAACGTCCTGCAATACATGGCTGCATCCCTTTGTATGAAGTTCGCGGCTCCGCCGCGCGGTGCTCTGTGTGGTGAACGCGGAGCTTGTCATAGCAGGCGGTTCGTGTCAATTTCCATTGCCGATGGTATCGTGGCTTCCAACCGGCTCTTCCGCCGAGGATTATGCTCGGAACTCAAGTCTGGAAGTTCCCATTGGGGGCGCATGCGTGTCTCAACTCTCCTTGAGACATGGCGGAATCTCCTCCCCTGCTGCGTACAAGAGGGCGCGTGCAATTCTCTCTAGGGGTGCACCTTTGCATACTTGTGACGATACAAGGGGGGTAGCGCGCGCTGAGCGGTATATTGCCCTGGGGGGTGCACCCGCAAGTCTGAGGTCTGAGGTTCAGAGCCGCAGCCGGGCCTTTTGTGGGCCCGGCGGAAGGAGGGTGGCTCTCGA
>JBHEKO010000726.1:0-15895 GCA_041859475.1 Candidatus Hydrogenedentales bacterium | reverse complement strand
CGTTCCTCGGACGGTATCCAGCGGCTCCAGCGTTTCCGCGTCAACCAACTCCACGTAGTCTATGTTCTCGTGCTGCATTTCCGTCCGCACCGCCGCGACGATGGTGGCGGCGTTCCGCTCACCGCTGTCGAGTAGCGCGT
Source organism: Candidatus Hydrogenedentales bacterium (assembly GCA_041859475.1). Taxonomy (GTDB): domain Bacteria; phylum Hydrogenedentota; class Hydrogenedentia; order Hydrogenedentales; family SLHB01; genus JAIBAQ01. Next base: position 15,755 of record JBHEKO010000726.1, on the reverse strand, counting down.
GGGCTTTGGCGAGTCCGCGCGAAATGCAGAGCGCGCGGATGCGTTCTTCGGGGCTGAGGTATTTGTTCCGCGAACTCATGGCCAACCCATCCTGTTCGCGTACGATGGGCATCTCGACGATTTCGATAGCGAAATCGAGGTCGCGTGTCATGCGCTTGATGATGACGCACTGTTGCGCGTCCTTCTGTCCGAAGTAAGCGCGGTCGGGTTCCACGACATTAAACAACTTGCAGACGACCGTGGCGACGCCTCGAAAGAAGTGCGGGCGAGACTTGCTGCACAGACCACGATCCAGGGCTTCGACCGTCACATAGGTTGCGTACCCCTCGGGGTATACGGCGGCAGCTTGAGGGGCATAGACCAGGTCAATGCCGCTTGCTTCGCACATCGCGCAATCGGCATCGAAGGTTCGGGGGTAGGCCCCGAAATCCTCGTGTGGGGCGAATTGCGCCGGGTTTACGAATATGCTGGCCACGGACACGTCATTGCCCGCGGTCGCTGCGCGCATCAGGCTGGCGTGGCCTTCGTGCAGCGCGCCCATCGTAGGGACGAATCCAATAGACTTGCCCGCATTTCGTTGCTGACGGGACCAATCGCGCATTTCGTTTGGATTGGCAATGACGATCATTTGAATGTGTTCTCTCCAGACGGAAACACGCCTTTCTTCACTTCGTGGACATACAAGGAGAAGGCGGTTCGCATGGCGGCGGCAAGGTCAACATAGACCTTCGCGAACTTGGTATACTTGCCCAACCCGAGCATGTCGTGCATGACCAAGACCTGGCCATCGCATTCCGGGCCCGCGCCGATTCCAATCGTCGGGATGGAAATAGAACGCGTGATTGCCCCGGCGAGGTCGCTTGGAATGCATTCGAGCACGATGGCAAAGCACCCGGCTTCTTCAAGCCCTTTGGCTTCCGCGAGGAGCCGCTCTTTGCTGTCGCTGTCGCGTCCTTGAATCTTGTAGCCGCCGAGCTGCAGTACGGACTGCGGCATAAGGCCGATGTGGCCCATCACGGGGATGCCCGCGCGGTGGATGCCGCGAATGACGTCGCCGAATTCGAAGGCCCCTCCCTCCAGCTTGACGGCTTGGGCGCCTGCCTCCGCGATAAAGCGGCCCGCGTTTCGCACGGCCTCTTCCACCGAAATCTGGTAGGAAAGAAAAGGCATGTCCGCGACGACCATGGCCTTTTCCACGGCGCGCGACACGATGCGCACGTAGTGGAGCATGTCGTCCATCGTGACGTGAAGGGTGTTGGGGAGGCCCATGACGACCATGCCCACCGAGTCGCCCACGAGCACGACATCGACGCCGCACTCGTCCATCATCTTGGCGGACGGGTAGTCGTATGCCGTTAGTACGGCAATCTTCTCGCCCGAATTCTTGCGGGCCTTCAACGACGGGCCGCTGGTGCGGGCCATCTCAGATCCTCCTGAACCGTGACGTTCCCGTCCCGGTCCCTGTTGGGCTCCAAGCTGAGCGGTTCAGTGATCTAGCCGATTATCAACTGTCCGGGCAGCGTCTGTATCCAGGCGTTGCACGTCTCCTTGGGCCTCCGGTAGCCCTGCCAATACAGCTACGGCGCTTCCGGTTGCCGGGTCTACCGCCTCCGGAGCAATCTCCGCCAGAGGCCGTAACACAAAGGCCCTCCGCCGGAACTCCGGGTGCGGCACCATGAGCCGGGCCGAATCGATGATCCGGTCGTCCCACAGCACGATATCGATATCGATGAGACGCGGCCCCCACTTTCGCGAGGGAACCCGGCCCATCTGCCGCTCGATATCTTGAATTGCGTCCAGGAGTTCAAGCGGCGTGAGGTCCGTCTCGATTCCCGTTGCCATGTTCAGGAAAGGCGGCTGATCGATATTGCCTACTGGCGCTGTCTCAAACACCGAGGACACGGCTTTGACCCGTGTACCCGGTATCTTGTGTAAACACGCGACGGCCCCAAAAAGATTCGCTTGCCGGTCGCCCAGGTTGCTGCCGATACTCAGGTACACGCCCATCCGATGCTCTCGGTCGGGCGGATTATGAACTCTGCCAGGTTACTCCACAGGGACGAAAAGGACAACTGGCCTCAATCGTATGAAGAGTTAGGTCGAGACAGCTCTACGCCCAAACCGTTGCAGCTTATCAGGATCATGGGGGAGGGTCAACTTTGTACCATCGTCCGGCGTCTTCCCCTTAGAGTGCAGGGGGAAGCAGGAGGCCGGATGGAGTCGGAGAATGGGCGTTATGACGGCGAGTCGCAGGAGGCTGGCCTTTGCCGGTCTTGTGTCTACGCGCGCCGGATTGCGCCCCCAGGGCGCTCCAATGCCTACTGGCGATGTGGTAAGTCGGACAAAGACGCGGGGTATGCGAAGTATCCGAGGCTGCCGGTTATGAAGTGCGGGGGATACGATTGCGTAACGGAAGGTGAAGTCGCCAGTATTGTGCATGGAGAGCAGTTGAGAGAGACGAAAAAGTGGTAGCTGGAAGTCTCGGTTTATTGTTGACAAGTTGAATTGTTTCGTATATGATACTAAATGTTGGGTTGTAATTGATGTTGCTGCCCAGCTATAGTTGACAGATGTCTGTCCCGAAGGAGTCCATGCCGTCTAGGCGGTTATGAATATTCAACGGGGTGGCACGGTTCACAAACCTTTGTCGTGTGGTCGACAAAGAACTAGAGGAAGAGGAGAAAGACGAAATGAAGCACGTGAAAATGGTATCGAAGCCCGCACTTGCCGGCGACCCGACCCTCCAGGACTGCATCGAAGCGCTCATCAATGATGGCCCGGCCACGTTTGCCGATTGCCTTAGCGCGAAGAAAGACGGCAAAGCGTCCTAAGCGAGCTTACGTCGAATCGATTTTGGCAGAGGCCGTTGCGTAGTTGCAACGGCCTCTGCCGTTTCTATTCGTGCGCGGATCGAAGGACATCCCATAGACGAAAAGGCCGCGGGAGCGTTGGACTCCAGCGGCCTCTTGAGGGGGTTCAATCAAGCTGACTCTTGGTCAGCGGTCACGTCGCCATGAATCCGCCATCGACGACCATCTCCGCGCCGGTCATCCACCCCGACTCTTCGGAAGCGAGGAAGAGGGCGGCGTTGGCGATGTCGCGCGCGGTGCCGAGACGGCGAATTGGAATCTCGCTCGCAATGGCCTTGCGCTTGTCGTCATTGAGGTAGGGAGCTTGAAGCGGCGTGTCCACGAAACCAGGGTGGATAATGTTGCAGCGAATTTGCTCGGGCGCGAACTGGACCGCGAGGGATTTGCACAAGGCAATGAGCGCGCCTTTCGCGCAGGTATAGGAGTCCTGAGCCAGCGTGAAGCCTACGAGCGCCGAAATCGATCCTACGAGGATGATTGAGCCGCCGCCCGCTTTGCGCAACTCGGGAATGCCGTGCTTGGTCAGGAAGAACGGCCCCTTCAGGTTGATTGCTTGGACGATGTCCCAGTTCTCTTCAGTCGTGTCGAGGACGGACTTGTCGCGGTCTTTCCACAGCACGCCGGCGTTCGCGTAGAGGATATCCAGCTTACCAAACGCCTTGACCGTATCGGCGATGGCGCGCTTCACGTCGGCCTCTTTGCTGACGTCCCCTTGAACGAAAACGGCCTTGCCACCGGCTTGCTCGACGAGCTTCACCGTCTCGTTGCCAGCCTCGGCGTTGAGGTCGAATACGCCGACCTTGGCCCCTTCCTTCGCAAACACAAGGGCCGCCTCCCGGCCCATGCCCAAACCCGCTCCAGTGATGATGGCTACCTTGTCCTTGAGACGCATGGACTTCAAACTCCTTCTATTTTTACGTGACGTACATTCGCAATTCTGTCTGCCAGAGGATGATTCCACTAGACCTCAGATCAATTCGAAATACCGCCTGCGCTCCCAGTCGGTGACGTACTTCTGAAATTCGTTGATTTCCCAGCGGGCGACGGCGGCATAGTGGTCGACGACGTTATCGCCCAGGAGTTGGCGCGCGATCTGGCTGTTGTCGAAGGCATTGGTTGCGTCGGTGAGGTTGCGGTGCAACTTGGGGGCGTCCGCCAAATCGTATGCGTTGGCCCGCACGAAGGGCCCGACGGGTTCGATCTTATTTTCGACGCCGTAGAGGCCCGCCGCGATCATCGCCGCGTAGATAAGATGGGCGTTCGCATCGGACCCGGGGATACGGTTTTCGAGGCGCATGGACTTGTCGTGACCGGCGACGCGATACGCCGTGGTGCGGTTGTCCCCGCCCCAGGTTAACGTCGAAGGCGCGAACGACGCGTCCTCGATTCGCTTGTACGAATTGACGATAGGCATGTAAAGCAACTGCAGATCGAGCGTGCACGCCATCATGCCGCCCAGGAAATGCCGCATGGTCTCCGACATGTGGTGCTCCCCTTTGGCGTCAGGGAATGCGGGGGCGTCGTCGTTCCAGAGGCTCATGTGGATGTGCGCGCCGTTGCCCGAATGTTTCGAGTCCCACTTGGCCATAAACGTGACCTGAACGCCGTTCAGGGCCGCTATCTCGCGAATGCCGTTCTTGAAGATGACATGGCGGTCGGCGATGTCGAGGACGTCGCCATAGACGAGGTTGATTTCGAATTGCCCGTGGCCCCATTCGGCCTTGTTGCATTCGATTTCGATACCGGCCTCGGCGAAATAGCGGCGCATCGGAGCGATGATCCACTCATCCATGGATGATCGGAAGACACAGTAGTCGGATATATACTTGGACATGGGTTCGAGGTCGCGATAGTCCTTGGCGCGCGAGCTTTCGAGCGTCTCCCGGAACATGAAAAACTCAAGTTCCGGTGCGGCCTTGACGGAGTACCCCATCGATTTCGCGCGTTCCACCTGTCTGCGCAATATCGTGCGCGGCGCGATATCGATAAGATTCCCATGGTGGTCATACGTGTCGCAGATGACGAGGGCCGTCTTGTCGAACCAAGGGTACTTGCGCAACGTCGACCAATCGGGGACCGCCGCCATGTCGCCGTAACCGGTGTGCCAGCCCGTGAATTCCAGGCCGGGGATGAGCATCCGCTCGATATCCCATCCAAAGTTGCAGTCGCACGTGTGTACGCCGGACGACAGGTCGCGCAGGAACGGGACGGCATTGCAGCGCTTCCCGTACAGGCGTCCCTGGAGATCGATACCAGCAGCGATGACCGTGTCAATGGAACCTTCTTTGACCCACTTCTCAAGCACTTTCACGACTCTCTCCTTCGCCCGGAATTCGATTGTCCTCGTTAGCCGGGGAGTATTGCACAGGCATCGCGTATCACGCAAAGGACACGTGCCCGCAAGTGCCCGGGCGCGGAAGCGTCCGGTTGTCATGAGCCCGCCTGTCACCATGACATTGCACCCTGTGGTAGAGTATGAGCAGTAAACTGAAGGGGGTGACCAGTGGAAGGAACGCCTTTGCCACGGTCTTCGAGGATTGGAGACTCGATGCGCCGTGCCGTTACGGCAATTGTGCCCTGCTACAACGCGGGAGACCGCGTGGCGCCCGTTGTGGCAGCGCTGCTGGATCGCGTGGAACGGGTGATTGTCGTGGACGACGGCAGTACCGATGGGGCTATCGCGCCGTTGGACGCATCGGGTGCCCGTGTCGTGATTCTCCCCGAGAATCGCGGCAAAGGTTTCGCGATGCTGGAAGGCTTCCGGGCTGCTCTGGAGGACCCCAGCATGACGTTTGCCGCAATTGTGGACGCGGACGGACAACACGACGCGGACGAATTGGGCGGACTTTTCGAGACGGCGAAACAACAGCAGGCTGACCTTGTCATTGGCTCGCGGACCTTCGATCTCGCGCAGGTCCCATGGACCAGCCGCGTGGGCAACAAAATGACCGCGCGGATTACCCGCATGCTACTTGGGCGCGAGATTCCCGACACGCAATCCGGTTATCGCCTCCACTCGCGCCGTTTGCTGGAGTACATTTTGGCCAATGTTCCCGGCGGACGCTACGAGACCGAAATGGCCATCCTTGTCGCCGCCTTGCGCGGAGGGTTCGTCGTCGTGCCCGCGCCAATCAAGACGATCTACGAAGAAGGCAACCGGTGCTCGCATTTCAACAAAGTGCGCGACTCGTACCGGATTTACAAGATGCTCCTGAAGGCGTGGCTGCGCTAACGGCCTTAGGTTCAAGACCCTTGGACTTCAGGGTCTTTCCACGCCCGTGTGGCATTCGCTACAATGTGCCGTTTCATGGAGCAGGGAGATTCACATGGACGGCATTACGAGACGGTGGCGGAATTGGTGCCACAGCAGGAAATTCGCGAAGGTTGGAAAGGGCTGCCGGTTTATCGGCCGGGACCTGGAGATAGAGGGACGCGTCGAACTAGGCGACTACAGCCGGATTCGGGAACAGGTGCGCCTGAGGGCGCGTCCCGAGGCGAAGATTGTCATAGGAAGCCGCTGCCTCTTGAGCTGGAACGTCGTGATTGAAGCGGGGGAACTGGTCGAGCTGCACGACATGGTGGGCATCGCGGAGTACGCCGTCATTCGCGACGGCACGCATCTCATCTACGGCACCGAAGCGAATTGGCGCTATACGCCCAATTACTACAAGCCCGTCATAATCGAAGAAGGGGCCTGGGTCGGCAGTGGCGCTTACGTGTCGAAAGGCGTGCGCATCGGGAAGGGCGCCGTCATCGGGGTAAAAAGCGTCGTGACGCACGACGTTCCCGCGTTCGAAGTGTGGGCCGGGGCTCCCGCCAAGTTCTTGCGGCACAGGACCAAAGACCTTCCGGAAGAGGTCGCCGAAATGGCAGCGCGACTCCTCCAAGAACAGGGCCTTCGGCAAGATCGGCGTGAGTGGTAGAGCATGGCTATTCGAGCGATTACCTTTGATTTTTGGCGGACCTTGTTTCACGAAGCGCGCGATCCCGAACTGCGGCGCCTTATCCGTATTCGAGCGGTTTGCGAAGCGACAGGCGCGGCACCCGAACTGGCACGCGCCGCTCTCCGCACGTCCGAACAGGAATTCATGCATCACCACATCGCGCATCAACGAACGCTTGGGCCAGAGGATGCGGTGAGAATCGTGATACGCGAAGTGGGTGTGGACCTTGCCGCGGACGTTCGCAAGCACTTGGCGGAAGTATTCGCCGAGGCAATCCTGGCATATCCACCGATTCCCATAGAAGGTGCGCTGGATGCCGTCATTGCGGCCGCCGCCCGTGGTCCTGTGGGGGTGATATCGGATTCCGGGCTGAGCCCGGGAAGCTCACTGAGAGCGTTGCTGGAGCGAAATGGCTTCCTGCCGCATTTTGGGAGCGTGCTGTTCTCGGACGAAGTGGGCGTATCAAAGCCGCACGCCCGGATGTTCGACACGAGTGCGCGCGAGTTGGGCGTCGCTGCGAGCGAGTTACTGCACATCGGAGATCTCGAGGGCACGGATGTGGCGGGCGCAAAGGCGGTAGGGGCGCGTGCGGCCCTATTCGTGGGTGACAATAGCCGTCATTTGGAGAACACAACCGCCGACTTTGTATTCACGAGTTGGGGCGAGTTCGTCGAGGCGTTACCGAGCCTTTCGTAGCGGTTTGTTCTGTCAGTCTGGCCACCCAAGTCCCAACTCGGCAAGCCGCTTTTGTACTTCGGACGGGTCATAGGCGACTTCCTGGATATCGACTCTCCAGGGGATTTCTTCCGTGCTGACGATGGCGTAGCTTGCTCGGCCCGGACTCCCAGCGCCTACGCGGCCCGGATTCACGAACAGCGTGTCGTCTACCATTTTCCAGAATGGACTGGGTGTACGTCCCGCGATCACGACATGAACATTAGCGAATTCGCGTTGCCTTCGAAACTTCGCGAGGTCATCCGTCTCTTCGAGCCCTTCCGACTGGCTGCTGGGGGTGCCATGGCACAGGCAGACGGACAGGCCGTCCACGGTGAAGATTCTGCGTCGAGGCAAGCCCGCGGCCTTTTCCAGGTTCTTGCTGAGCGTCTTTTCATGGGCAAATTGCAGAGCGGCAAAGAGAGCGGGCGTGACCCGTTGCGGAAGCGTTTCCGACTTGCGCCGGACGCGAAGGACTTGACGGTCTTGTTCGCCTTGCACGGAGAGTACTTCCCGCTTTTCCAGCCTCTCCAAGACCTCGTTGGGATACGGACAACCGACCAGGCAGTCCCCGGTATTGACGACAGTATGGATGCCGGCGTTGTCGATATGGCTCAAAACCGCTTCGAGAGCGGGAAGATTGCCCGAAACACCGCCCAGTGCGGCAATGATCATGTAGGATTGGCTCCAATTCCGAACGCAATTGATGTGCGCTTATTTCACAGAGACGCATGGTATGTTACTGCAGTGTGCGCGATCAACGGCAAGCCGAATGGGGGAGAGATGCCGGAAAAAGGGCGCTGAACTCGCGAAAAAGTAGGTCTTTTGGATCGCATAACACGGATTAGGCTGTAAACACAACGGGATTGTGGATTCAATTTCATTTGAGCCTTGAAAATAGGGCTTGACAAACGCCTCGTTAAATTGTAAAGAACGTTGTGCGGAGAGGGATAAGGCGACCCTCAGCACTGGGCTATCCCACGAAATGCGGACGTGCAAGGTGCGTCGTCTGAAGACTTCGGGGTCGAAAGCGTGGGGGAAGAGGGAATCCCCAAAGCGAGGAGGCACATTCAATGGCAGAGAAGAAAGCAAAGACGAAGGCGCAGATCATCACGGCTCTTGCCGAGAAGACCGGCTTGAGCAAGAAGGACGTCGGCGGCGTCGTGGCCGAGCTTGTTGGCTTGGCGTACAAGGAAGCCAAGGTTGGCTTCACGATTCCTGGGCTTGGGAAGCTCGTCGTCGTGAATCGCAAGAAGCGCTCCGGCCGCAATCCGGCAACGGGCGAGGCGATCACGATTCCGGCGAAGCGCGTCCTCAAGTTCCGCATCGCCAAGCAGGCGAAAGACGCGATTAAGTAAGAGTTTGAATCCAACGCGCATCGCCGGTCCGGAGGAGCACCTCCTCCGGGCCGGCTTGCTTCTTTTCGCGGAGGAAGGTTGCTGCGTTCGTCTCGAAGGCTATTCCTCTTCTCGATACTTCTTGTACCAGAGTATCATTGCTGCAAGAACCGCACCGCCAAAGAGTCCGATCACTCCGTTCGTCGCCGCGGATGTGTCCGCTTGCGCGAGGAAGACCGTCTCGAACGCGTAATGGAGGAGCGTTGCGCCCAACCCAATGCTAGCGCCGATTGCCATGCCTACGGCGTAGGAGAGGTCTCTGCTGTACATGATGCACAGGATGCTCCCGAGTAGGAATCCGGCTAGGACGCCGAAGTCCGCTCCTCCTTTGAATGCAATATGGAGGGTAGCGGCGTGGTCGGCGGCGGGGGGAGCGGTCGCGACCGCGAGGATTGCCATAAGCGACCCCAATATCAGCGCACCCGCGACCATGCCCACCAAGCCTGACAGCACCGCCTTCAAGGCGGCCACCTTCAATTCTGCGGCGGTGGGAGGTGCGGCGGATTTCGACTGGTTCGCAGCCGGCTTGGGTGGAGGCGGGGAGCCAAGGTCGAAATCCAGCTTGAGAGTCAATGCGTCTTCACCGGTCTGCAAGGGGGTGTTGCACTTACTGCATCGGCATGCTCTTCCTTCGAATCCTGCCGGGATGGCCATCCGGTGACCGCATACGTTGCACGCAATAACGTTCGTCTTGGTGTCCATGCGATGCCTTTCTCGTCAGAACGACTATCGAGAACTACCCCTCCACCTGCTCTGTTATAGCATGAGTTGGCCAGTCTGGGAATAGGGGGCAGAAAAGTCCGTTGGCCCATTTGGGGGGCAGGCCGCCGGGCAATTCGGTTGTTTGACTGTCCGGAAGAGGATTGATAGACTCCTCTCCGGCGCGATGCGGGCGCAAAACTACGAGTGTCATCATGAATGCCATCATCCCTTCTCATGCACGTGAGAGGGGCTTTTTTCTACCTGCTCGAGTCTACGGAGAGTATTCGATAACGTGACAAGCGAAACAACCATAGTGCTGGATGCCGAGGGTGTGGACGCCGCGACGCACCGCATGGCTCAGGAGATCGTTGCAGGCAACGATTCCATGGACGAAGTCGTGCTCCTGGGAATTCTCAAGCGTGGCCGTCCACTGGCCGAACGGCTGGCGGATGAAATCGCGGAGATGACGGGAGTGAAGCCGCGCGTGGGGTCGCTCGCGACGACGCTGTATCGCGACGATTTGCGGAGCGGCAAGCGCGCTGCCCTTGGAGGCGACGTGACTCACTTCGACTTCGATGTCGAAGGGGTAACAGTCGTTTTGGTCGACGACGTGCTGTCTACGGGCCGGACCGTGCGTGCGGCGCTGGACGAAATCATCGACTACGGCAGGCCGAAGCGGGTGCAATTGGCGTGCCTCGTGGATCGCGGGCATCGCGAGTTGCCGATTCGAGCCGACTACCTGGGGTGGTCGCTTGCCACGAATCCGGACGATCATGTCTCGGTGCGCTTGAAAGAAGCCGACGGCGAGGATGCCGTGCTCTTGGAACGCGTCGGTTCAGCGTCGGGAGAATGATGCGAGGCTAGCAAGAGAGTTGGTGTCTGTCCCAAATTCACAACAGCGGGGAAGATGCGAAGTGGTACAAATGGAGGAAGAGGGAATTTCCTGGACGCGTAAGGACCTTACGGCCCTGGAAGACCTGTCGCGCCGGGAAATTGAATTGATCCTCGATACGGCTCCGCAATTTGCCGCGGTGTCGAAGCGCGAAAGCGGAATCAAGAAGGTGCCTCTGCTTCAGGGGCGGCTTGTTGTGAATTGGTTTTTCGAGCCAAGCACACGCACGCGGACGTCGTTCGAGTTGGCGGCGAAGCGCCTGAGCGCCGATACGCTGACGATGAATGTTCAGGTTTCGAGTTCGAAGAAGGGGGAGACCCTTCACGATACCCTGGACAATATCGAAGCGATGCACAGCGACATCGTCGTGATTCGACATAGCATGGCAGGCGCGGCGCACATTCTCGCCGAGCGGCACGATTCCCACATTATCAATGCGGGCGACGGCGCGCATGAGCATCCGACGCAGGGACTGCTCGACGCTTACACGATGCGTGAACATGTGCGGAAGCATCGGCACGACCCCGAAGCGGGCCTGGACGGCATTCGCGTGGCGATTATTGGCGATATCTTTCACAGCCGCGTGGCGCGCAGCAACATTTGGTGCCTAACGAAACTTGGGGCCAAAGTCCGCCTGTGCGGACCGAGCACGTTGATGCCCGTTGAGATCAAACGGATGGGCGTTGAGGTTACGCATAATCTGCGCGAGGCGATCTGCGATGCGGACGTGGTCTATGCGCTGCGCATTCAGCTTGAGCGTCAGGCCAAGTGCCTGTTTCCGAGCATGCGCGAATACATCCGGCTGTTCCGAATCGACAATGACTCGTTGATGGCCGCGCCCAAGCACGCGCTCGTGATGCACCCCGGTCCGATCAACCGCGACGTGGAACTTGCCAGCGAAGTGGCCGACGGGCCCCGCAGCGTAATTCTAGAGCAGGTAAGCAACGGCGTAGCTGTGCGCATGGCGGTTATGCACCTGCTGATCAACGGCGGGTAGGCAATCGGTAGATTTGGAATCACGGGAGAGGCGGCCAATCGGGAGATTGGCGGTCCCGGGTGTGCGAATGAAGATTTCGCAGATGCCGTTTGAAGAGGAGAGGTACACAAGTTCAGCCGCCTTCGACGCGGCTTCAGGCAGCAACAACAGGAGTAGGGCTGAAGATGAGTCTCGCCATCGTTAACGGTCATTTGATCGAACCCACGTCGGGTATCTCCGAACCCATGGATATCCTGGTCGAAGGCAAGACGGTTGCCAAAATCGGGAAGGGGCTGAAGGGAGACGAGACGATCGATGCTTCGGGCTGCGTCGTTTGCCCTGGGTTGGTCGACATCCACGTGCATTTTCGCGAACCTGGCTACGAGTCGAAGGAAACAATCGCGACGGGTAGCCGGGCGGCGGCGAGGGGTGGAGTGACATCAGTCGTGACGATGGCGAATACGCGGCCGGTCATCGACAACGCGGGTATGGTCGAGTTCGTCAATCGGCGAGCGCGCGAGACGGCAATTATCAAGGTGTGGCCTGCGGCATGCGCGACGAAGGGGATGGAAGGCGCCGAGATGACGGAGATGGCCGAATTGAAGGCCGTCGGCGCCGTGGCCGTGACGGACGACGGCAGGGACATTGCCAGCAGTTGGGTGATGCGCCGGGTATTGGAATACGCGGACATGTGCGGGCTGACCTATATGGCCCATTGCGAGGACGAGACGCTGGCGGAAGGTGGGGCGATGAACGAGGGCTACAACTCGACGCGCCTCGGTATCCCCGGGCTTCCCAAGGCCGTCGAGGAAATCCGCATCGACCGGAACATCCGTCTTGCCGAGTTGGCGGGCGCGAAGATTCATATCCAGCATGTGACGAGCAAGGGCGGCGTGGAGATTATCCGGCGTGCGAAGCAGCGCGGGGTGCGCGTAACGTGCGAGACGGGTCCGCACTATTGGACGTTGACGGACGAGGCGGTGGTGGGGTTCGGCACGAATGCAAAGATGAACCCGCCGTTGCGCGAGGCCGAGGATGTCGCGGCAATTCGCGAGGGGCTTGCGGATGGGACCATCGACTGCATCGCGACGGACCATGCGCCGCATACACAGACGGAGAAGGATGTCGAATTCCAGTTGGCGCCATTCGGAATCGTCGGTCTGGAAACGCTGCTGGGCACGACGATCACGGGACTTGTGGAGCCTGGAGTATTAACGCTGGAGCGCGCGATTGCGTTGATGACGTCGGCGCCGGCGTCGATATTCGAGTTGAAGGCGGGGACATTGCGGGAAGGCGGAGCCGCGGACATCACTATTTTCGACCCCAAGGCCGAGTGGGTCGTGGCACCCGAGGCCTTCCACTCGCGCAGCCGCAACACTCCGTTCAAGGGGATGAAATTGCGCGGGGTCGTCAAGGCGACGTTGTGCGACGGGACGGTGGTGTATAGGGCGTAAGGCCTAGATCCTCGGGCGGGCGGCTTCCGAAAGCGCGATGCGGAGTTGGTCGCAACTTTCGTAGCGCTTGGCGGGTTCTTTTTCGAGCATCTTCATGATGATGTCGCCGATGATATGAGGGCACTTGCGGTTTACAACCGACGGATGTATGGGCGTAACGCGGAGATGGCAGTTGTAGAGTTTCTGCAGGCTATCCACTTCGTAAGGCGTTTTGCCCGCGAACATGAGATAGAGCGTGATGCCCAACGAGTAGATGTCGGCACGGGGCGAAGCCTTTTCCCGTTTGATAATCTCCGGGGCGACATACATCGGGGTGATTTGTTCCACGATGCCGCTGTCGATGAAGCCAAACATTTTGTCGCGACAGAGGGAGTAGTCCGATAGCTTGGCGATGCCGGAACGCGTGAAGAGGATGTTCGCGGGCTTCAGGTCGTGATGGGTGAAACCTTGGTCGTGGATGTATTGCAGGCCGTTGCAGATCTGGGCCACGACGACGACGCGTTCCTGGAGATTCCACGGACGGTTTTCGATGTACCATTTGAGGTCGGGCCCGTCGACGTATTCCATGGTCATGCAGAGGCCTTCGCTGCCGTCGAGGAATTCGGCGACTTTGACCACGTTTTGATGGTCGAACTTCTGGAAGACTTTGATGTTCTTGGCGAAGTCGCGGACCTGCGACTTGTTCTTGAAGAAGTTTGCATGGAAGACTTTGACGGCGACGACCTCGCCCTTTTCGAGGTCGATGCCGCGATAGACCGTACCTGTGCCGCCGCGCCCGAGGATGCGGTCCAGCTTGTAGTGGTATATCGAGAGTCTATCCGGTAATTCTTGCTTCATGGCGAAATTCCGTTTTGCCTGCGATTCTAGTCCGAGCGCGACAGGCTATTTGGATTCCAGGCCCAAGTCGACTTGTGGGGCGTCGCCCCACAGACCATCCAAATCATAGTACTCCCGCGCTTCTTGGCGGAACACGTGAACGATAATATTGCCGAAATCGAGCACGAGCCAATTGGAGGATTGGGAGCCTTCCGAGTGTAGCGTGCGTACACCGACTTCGTGCATACCCGCGGAGACCGCTCCGTATACGGCTTTCAGGTGTGGCTCGCTTGTTGCGGTGCAGACGACAAAACTGTCGGCGATGAGCGTGAGCCCGCGCACGTCGTAGGCTCGAATGTTGACCGCTTTTTTGTCGTCGGCGAGGGCCGCGGCCCGGCGCGTGTTGGGCAGAAAATCGGGTTCTTCGGGTGCGGTTTTCTTAACGAGTCGAGCCAAGCTGTGCAGGTACTCCCAAAAGGTTGACGATCCAGGACGTTAGTTGTTTTCGGACAAGACTTTCCTGAGCGCGTCGTTCGCGACTTTCGGATTTGCCTTGCCTTTGGTTGCCTTCATCAATTGCCCGACCAAGAAGCCGAGGGCTTTCTCTTTGCCCCCATGGAAATCGGCCACGGGACCCGGGTTGTCCGCGAGGACTTGGCGGGCGACGGCTTCGATTTCCGCGGTGTCGCTGATCTGGACCAAGCCCTTTTCCGAGACGAGCGTCTTGGCGTCTTTGCCGGTGGCGTACATCTCGGGGAGCAGGTCCTTGGCAATCTTCCCACTGATTGTACCATCCTCGATCAGCTGGATCATTGCGGCAAGATTCTGGGGAGTCACAGGGCAACCGGCAATTTCCGTCTTCTGCTCGGTGAGCAGGCCCTGGAGGTCGCCCATGATCCAGTTTGCGGCTGGTTTTGCCGGTGCGCCCGCCTTGACGGCAGCCTCGTAATAGTCGGCCATGGGGCGCTCGGACGTGATGACGCCCGCGTCGTAGGTGGTCAGGCCGTACTGGGATTCAAACCGGGTGCGGCGGGCCTTAGGCAGTTCGGGGAGGGACTCGCGGATAAGCGTCTCCCAGGCCTCGTCGATGACCATCGGCACGAGGTCCGGCTCCGGGAAATAGCGGTAGTCGTGGGCGGATTCCTTCTGGCGTTGGGAGAAGGTGATGCCTTTGTTGGCATCCCAGCCGCGGGTTTCCTGGACGATCTTGCCACCTTCTTCGAGGACGGCCTGCTGGCGCGCGATTTCGTAAGCGATGGCCTTGTGGACTCCGCTGAACGAGGCGACGTTCTTCACCTCGGTCTTTGTACCGAATTCCTTCTGGCCGACCGGACGGAGGCTGATGTTGGCCTCGGCGCGAAGCGAGCCTTCCTCCATGTTGCAGTCGCTCACTTCGAGATACCGGAGCAACTGCTTGAGGTCGGTGAGGTAGGCGTAGGCTTCGTCCGCGGTGCGGATGTCGGGTTCGGTGACAATTTCGAGCAGAGCCAGGCCGGACCGGTTGAAATCGACGCCGCTATCGCCGCCGCCGATGGTGTGCGTGTTGCGGGCGGTGTCCTATTCGAGGTGGGCGCGGGTGATGCCGATGCGCTTCATTTCTCCGTTGACGAGGACGTCAATGGAGCCGCCATAGCAGAGCGGCAGATCGTATTGGCTGATCTGGTAGTTTTTGGCAAGGTCCGGGTAGAAGTAGTTCTTCCGGTCCATCTTCGACCATCGCGAGATCGTGCAGCCGAGGGCGATGCCGACGGCCACCGAGAACTCGACGGCGCGTCTATTGATGGTGGGCAATACGCCGGGCATGCCGAGGCAGATAGGGCAGACGTTGGTATTGGCGGGCGCGCTGAAGTTCGTGCTGCATCCGCAGAACACCTTCGACTTCGTGTTGAGCTCGACGTGGACTTCCAAGCCGATGACGGCCTCGTATTTCATAGTGCTCTCTTCGATTCCTGTAATCGCTGGTTATGCGACTCGTTGCCCGGGGCTACTG
>JBHEKO010000654.1:0-4126 GCA_041859475.1 Candidatus Hydrogenedentales bacterium | reverse complement strand
GCCGCTGGACGGGGCGAAACCGTCTTCTCGATCTCAATGAACACCACCGCAGGCGATACCTGATTGGCGACAAAGGCAAACGCATCGCTCATCGCCTCAACCGCCGCGACGCTTTCGGTATGGTCCTGCCCTTGGACAGGCGCCGGTTTGACTCCACCTACGCAGAGCAGCGAAACACCAAGCACCACGAACGCGGCCGCTAACCAAAACCCTACTTTTCTTGCACGAGTCATACTATCCTCCTTGCTCGCGAGTGGACCGGCTATCCGTGTTTGGTCTTCCGCGAGCTATTGTTCACCGGAGAGGGAGTAACAACTCGTGTGCCAACAACGTTGTCGCCCGCAAATGCTTGACGGACAATGACATGGCGAAGATGCAGACTCGTGTCCCCGCGCCTGCATGACTGCAATGAGTGCTCACATACCTCAATTGAGGCGCGAGGCGGGACCCCTCACGGCCTCTCCTCATCAAATATCTCATCCGTCCGGCTCGTTTTATCCGGTCTGTATTGAGCTTTGCATCCACCGTTCCATTCAACGGAGGATTTTCCCCCGCCGCGACAATATGATAAGTAGATGACCGGAGTACGGGACGATGCAGCATGCAGACTAGTAGCGAGAACTGGGACGAGCAAGCCTTACGTTCCGCTGCGCTATCCGGCGACGAAATGGCCTGGCGAATCCTATACAACCGCCACTTCAACACGCTCTTCGCCCATGTACACCTGCGCACCGGACGCGACATCCATCGCACACAGGAAATCGTTCAAGACTGCTGGGTAACCGCAGTCCGAAGGTTGAGTTCGTTCGACCCGGCCAAAGGTGGCTTTGGCACGTGGCTCTGCGCCATCGCGGAACGCCTGCTTCTCAACGACCGCCGCCGCTGGGCGCGCCGACAACGGTTGGGACAGGAACTGACCATCGAATCGGTCACGCTTCCGCCCGCTGTGGCGGAAGTCGAACGGTTTGCCCTCGTGTTGGGAACGCTGCCCGAGCGATACCAGGCCGTGCTTCGCGCGAAGTACGAGCAGGAGCAGCCCGTCGCGGAAATCGCCCGCACGTGGGGACAAAACGTCAAAGCAGTCGAATCGTTGCTGTCGCGCGCCAGGGCGGCCTTCCGGCAAGCCTTCACGCGCTTGGACCAAGAGCACTCATAAGAGGGGAGCGTTTCATGCATTCCGAAGACGACGAACCGTTGCTGGAAGACAAGGATATTCCGAGCGGGGCCTGGCACATTCCGTTAGCGCCCGATGACCTGCGCGACGCCGTGTGGAACAGCACCGTCTCCGTCGTTCGTGGGCAACGCCGCAAACGGAAGGCCCTTCATGCCTGCCTGCTCGCCGCGGTCTACGTGGGGGGACTCGCCACGTCCTGGCTGTTGATGCGCGACAAACCCGTGACGGAAACTCCCCAACTCGCCGCCCAATCGCCTTCCGGCCCCGCCGTCTTTCCCGTGCAACCCGAGTCGGCTTCGCTCGACAGTCTCTTGATGGACCGCGAGCAGTTTGCGTTGAACCTTGCCTCGTCTTCTCGCGAAGGACAGATCGAGTTGCTCAAAGCCGCGGGCGACCGGTCGCTCGATGCAGGCAACATCAATCTGGCACTCAGTTGCTATCAGAAACTGCTTTCCCTCGAATCACCCCCAAAGAACCAGCGCACGGACTACCAGGATACCTGGCTCTTGCGCTCACTGAAGCAGGCCCGCCTGCAGGAGGAATCCCATGACCCATCCCAATCGTAAGTGCGCGTTCATCGCGCTCTTTGTGGCAACGTGCCTTGTCGCGGCAATCGCCCACGCCGCCGACGCTCCCGCGTTTCCTGGAGTCCCCCAAGCGTCGCCTGAGACGCCCCCTCCCGTCGCGAAACCATCGACTGCCGAGCCGTTCCCACTGCCCAAACAGCAGGCGACCCCGGTTGCTGGCTCTGCTCCGGCGGTACCCAATTCTCCCAAGGAAAGTCTGAATACCCTCGCCAAAAAGATTGAACGAGCCCAACAATGCAGCCCCGAGGTCTTGATCGCCGAAGCCCAGCTCCGCGAAGCCGAAGCCAAGTTGCAGCAGGCCCGCTTGCAGGCCGCGGAACGCGTCACTCAAGGCGAGTTCGATCGCATCGCACTTGGAAAGATGCGTGAGAATCTCGCCCTCGTACAGGAAAGTTGGAAGGCCGGCAGGATCTCCCAGCAGGAGCTGGCGGAGGCAGAAGCACGCCTGAACCAGATCGAAGCGAACGTCGCGAAGCAAGAGGTGTATCTCGAAATGCTGACAGAATCGGTTCCGGATACGCCCCATGCGGCGCAGATGTCCGTCCCTGTCCCTGTGCACGGCAAGCAGATGGCGCGTCCGAAAATGCCAGAAGAGTTTTCCGATCGACTTCAAGTCCAGGGTGGTGATCCCATTGCAGGCAGACTTACCGTGGAAGAGTTGGCTTCGCTAATCAACGCTCAATTCTCCCTCAATATGGTCGTTGACATCCAAGTCGCGGACCAATTGGCTCAAGTCAATATGCAAGGGCCAGACACGACTTTGGCGGGCATTCTCACCGCCATTGCCGATTCCGCCAATGTCTGTTTCGTCGTTCGCGACTACGGCGTGTTTCTGACAAGCCGCGAACAGGCCGCGACCATCGTGGCGCCCACCATCCCCGAGGACGTTCCACTGTACGGCCCTCCCTCGGAAGAACTGTTCGCCCGTTGAGTTGGCCCTCGTGAACCTTTGTCTGCCGTGTCGACGTAAAGCAGCAGCGCCTTGGGCGTGAACCCAAGGCGCTACGCTCTTGAAAGCGAGTGTCAAGTCCGCCGCTACTTGCTGTTGTACGTTATCCGATAGATCGCATCCGCGCGGTCGTCCGACACAAGCAACGAACCGTCCGGCATATCCTGAATATCCACAGGCCGGCCCCACGCCGTCCCGTTCTTCAGCCAACCCTCGGCGAATACCTCATACGACGTGGCCGCATTGCCATTGAGTTTCACGAGCATTACCCGGTAGCCGATGGGCGTGCTCCGGTTCCAAGAGCCATGCTCCGCGATGAAGATCTGATTCTTGTACGTGGCCGGAAACATCAGGCCCGTGTAGAAGCGCATGCCCAACGCCGCCACGTGCGGCCCAAGTTCCTGCACCGGCAAAGTGTACTCGCCCGCATTGTGTCCCGCGCCATAAGTCGGATCGGACACATTCAATCCATGCCAATAGGGGAATCCGAAATGAAGCCCCGCGCCCGGCGCGCGATTCAACTCGTCCGGAGGGATGTCGTCGCCCAGCATGTCGCGACCGTTGTCCGTAAACCACAACTCGTTTGACGTGGGATGCCAATCGAAGCCGACCGTGTTGCGGATGCCCTCCGCGAAGACTTCGAGATTGCCCCCGTCCGGGTCCATGCGCATGATCGACGCATACCGGTCGTCGTCGGTGCGTTCGCAAATGTTGCACGGCGCGCCCACCGGCACATACAACTTGTTGTCCGGCCCAAACGCGATGAACTTCCACCCATGATGCGTGTCCGTTGGAAACGTGTCGTTTACCACCGTATACGTTGGGTTGTTCGCGTACGTCGCCTCGATGTTCGCGTACTTGATCACGCGGCTGATCTCGGCCACGTACAGATCCCCGTTGAACACGGCCACGCCGTTCGGCTGGTTCAAATCACTATCCACGACAACCACAGTCTCCGCTTTGGCGTCCTTGTTGTTGTCCACGACGGCATATACCTTGTCGCCGCGCGTGCCGACGAACACGATTCCGTTGGGACCCAGCGTAAGCGACCTCGCTCCTTCGACATTTTCGGCAAAGTAAGCGATAGAGAATCCCGCCGGAAGGCTGATGTCGTCCAGTTTCGCACCATCTACCGGCTTTGGTGGTGGGCATGACACCATCGCCACAGAAAGGACCAGCGAAACGATGAACGTAGACAAACGAAACGGGTAACGCATTGGACATACTCCTTGCAGACCGGCCAGACCAAAGACCAGCTTTCCCAAGTATCCCACATACTGCCCACTTGGTCAACGAGCCGCAGCCGCACTGGGAGGGCGGGTACTACGGCAAGCGTCCAGATTAAGGCGAATTCTGCGGTTTCTTTGGCGCTTCGGACTCGCAAGACTACCAGAAGATCGCTTCGATCATCTGAAG
>JBHEKO010000595.1:0-17609 GCA_041859475.1 Candidatus Hydrogenedentales bacterium | reverse complement strand
GTTCGTGAAGTGGCTCGTCGGCGGGGTGATGGACGGCAATCCGGACGACACGGCGATCCAGCGGCTCGACGCGGCGACCCTCGGTTACTCCGCGGCAAGTTTCGCGTCCATGCGCTCCGAATTGAAGGCGAAGGTAGCACTGAAGAAAAGGCCACTTACCGTCGACGACGCGCTCACCGTGCTGCGCGACCACGTCCCCCCGGCCATCGGAGATACGCGCCGCTACCAGACCCTCCAAGCATTGGTGAATTGCACGCGCCGCAGTCTCTTGCCCGATCCATCGGTCGATGAAACCCAGCGCGCAAAATGGGCCGCCGAAATCCGGGCACTGGAAATAACAGGTGTGAAGTAGGCTCCCTCCCTACCGTTCCTGTGGCCGGACCTTGATGCCCAAATTTGTCGACGGCTATACTCTGTATATACGACAGAGATGGATTCATGGTCTCAAAGATCCAGAAATGGGGCAATAGCCAAGGTCTCCGACTGACGAGAGAAGTTTTTAAAGGTGCCCGTATGGAAATTGGTGAGGAAGTTGAAGTGTCGACCAAGGACGGGATTATTGAAATTCGGCCCGTGCGGCGAGCACGCGGGAAGTACAATATCGATGCCTGCATCTATTAGCTCTATTCGTAACCGTGACGGGGAGTCATGAAGTTCCGGGAAACCGATATCCGCGTGATTGGGGCAACCCTCTACTTCCTGCCCGTGGAAACGCGCGTGCCACTCAAGTTCGGCGCAGAGACGCTGACGCATGTTACCTGTGCCCGCGTTCGATTGACGGTTGCGGACCGGCAAGGACGCAAAGCGGACGGTTGGGGCGAGACGCCCCTCAGCGTGCAGTGGGTGTGGCCAAGCGCGTTGGCCTATGAGGAGCGGCATACGCGAA
Source organism: Candidatus Hydrogenedentales bacterium (assembly GCA_041859475.1). Taxonomy (GTDB): domain Bacteria; phylum Hydrogenedentota; class Hydrogenedentia; order Hydrogenedentales; family SLHB01; genus JAIBAQ01. The sequence continues at coordinate 16,723 of JBHEKO010000595.1, read as the reverse complement.
TCAAAGCTCTGTGCGCGACGCTCGCCGGTGCTTGGTCTTCCTTTGAAACGTACGGACACCCGATCGAAATCGGCATGGCGTTTCAAGTGAAGGCGTTGCCACTTTTGCTTGAAGAACACAACGCGCCGCATGTTGAGCCGATACCCTGGCTTGCCGCGTTGGTGTGTTGTTCCGCCTTCGACATCGCGCTCCACGACGCATACGGCATGCTTCATGGCGTCCCTGTCTACGACACGTATTCCAGTGAGTACATGAACCGCGATCTGGCCGCGTACCTGACCGCGGCCGAGAAGAGCGACGTGTCCTTTAAGGGAAAGTATCCCGTCGATTTCCTCGATGTTCCGCGTCAAGATGTGTTGCCCGCATGGCACTTGGCCGGCGGCAAGGACCCCATTGGAGTTGCCGAATTGGACGGCACCGAGCCGAATGACGGCTATCCGGTGCTTCTGCGCGATTGGATCGCGCGCGATGGACTACGTTGCCTAAAGGTAAAATTGCGCGGCAACGATCCCGAATGGGACTGGGATCGCCTCGTGCGCGTTGGCGAGTTGGCCATCAAGTGCGGCGCCATCTGGCTCTCCGCGGACTTCAATTGCACCGTGACCGATCCCGGCTACGTAAACACGATTCTCGACCGTTTGCTCGCCGAACACCCGCGAATCTACGGCATGTTGCTGTACGTTGAACAACCCTTTCCCTACGACCTCGAAGCGCACCGAATCGACGTCCACAGTGTCTCCGCACGCAAACCACTCTTCATGGACGAAAGCGCACACGACTGGCAAATCGTCAAACTGGGCCGCGAACTGGGCTGGACCGGGGTCGCGCTCAAGACGTGCAAGACACAGACAGGCGCGCTACTCACCCTGTGTTGGGCAAAAGCCCACGGCATGACCTTGATGGTCCAAGATCTGACCAACCCCATGCTTGCACAAATCCCCCACGTTCTCCTCGCCGCACATGCGGGAACGATTATGGGGGTCGAGACCAACGCCATGCAGTTCTACCCCGAGGCTTCGGCAGCGGAGGCGCAGGTGCATCCCGGCATCTATCGTCGCCGCGACGGACACGTGGACCTGAGTTCCATTCGCGGACCGGGGTTTGGATATCGTCTTGACGAGATCTCAAGAACACTCCCCGAAGCGGCGGCGAGTTCCGGCTGACGCTTCACCGCAATCCCGGTGGCGTCCATTCGAATCGCACATGCATACCCGCGGGGTGTAGACCCGATTCCGGCTCAAATCGAATCACCGCATTTGCGCTCGCGGCGGCGTGCATGTCCGCCGAACCTGCCCCGATTAATGGTGCGAGAAGCCAGCCGTTTGGACCGCGCGAGACATGCGCAAGTTGGAAAACGGATCGTGGCCCTTTGGCAACAAGGCTGTCGGTGAGTTCTCCAATTTCTGACACCGGTTCAGGTTCCGCGCCGCAAAGCTTGCGAATTGCCGCTGCAACGTAGCGGTGAAACCCCAGGTGGGCGGAGAGTGGATTGCCCGGCAACCCAAAAAGAAGTTGCCGCTTGCGGACCGCAAAGAAGATAGGCTTTCCCGGACGCTGGGCCACTTTGTGAAAGACAGCCTCCGCGCCGAAACTCTCAATGGCTTCCGGTACGTTGTCGTATTTGCCCGCCGACACCGCGCCAGTCAGAACTACAATGCCGGATTTCGCGGCAGCGTTCAGAGCCGCCTCCAATTCTTCCATCGTGTCACGCGCGTGCATATGCATCACTTCGGTCAATCCAAGGCACCGGGCCATCGCCGCGAGCATAGGGCCGTTGGAATTTCGGATCTGCGCAGGACCTGGGATTTCGCCGGGCAATGCAACTTCATTCCCTGTGGTGATTACGGTTAGCTTGGGGCGCGCGAACACGTTTACCGATTCGTACCCGAATGTCGCGAGATTTGCGATAGCCAGCGGAGTTACCAGTGCGCCTCTATCAAGAACCGTCTTGCCCCGCTCGCACTCCGCCCCAATTGGCGCGATGTTAAGTCCGAGCCTTATTGAATCTGGAATCAGCACTCCGCCGTCATTGAACGTAACGGCTTCTTTTTGAACAACCGCCTCGACGCCCTCGGGGCAAGGCGCGCCCGTCATGATCTCGATAGCTGTCCCGGCTACCAGTGGCTCGCCCCAGGTATCCCCCGCTGCAAGCTCGCCGACTACGCGCAAGGTCGTGCCCGCGTCGCAGACCTTCACGGCAAAGCCATCCATGGTCGCTCGTCGAAAAGGAGGATAGTCGCGGTCGGCGACGACAGGCTCGGCTAAGCAGGCCCCAAGCGCATGTTCGATACGCACTGATTCGACCCGCGCGGCGGGAGTGCGTTCGATCACTAAGGCCAACGCGGTATCGGGATCGATGAGGCGCTGCATTCGGAAGACCTCTAAAAGGGTACTGGATTAGGAGACGGTAGCATGGCCATCTCGCGTCTATAAATGCAAGCCGTGTTACGCGAACAACTCCATGACGGGTTTTCCGAGACCGTCCTTCGTCGTATAGAACGGACGCCGCTCCACTTCGTACGCAAGATTGGCGGGAATCCCCATGGCGCGATACATCGTCGCATGGAGATCGGTGGTCTTGACCGGATTCTCGATGGTCTTGCAAGGACGCTCATCCGCGGTGACTCCATGCAGATGACCCTTCTTCGTGCCTCCGCCGAACATCAGCACAGAGCCCGCGTCCGTGAAATGACGGTGCATGCCATAGTGCTTCGGTTCCGTCAATACCGAGGGCACTTCCACTTGGTCTTTCACAACCTTGTCGGGCTTGCCTTCCGTCAACATGTCGCGGCTGAATTCGCTTGCGAGAACGATCAACGTGCGGTCGAGCAATCCCCGAGCCTCCAAGTCCAGAACGAGTTGAGCAACAGGCGCATCAATCATCTGCTTCAGACCCACCAGACGCGAGTGACCGTCCTCGTGCGTGTCCCAATGCTTGAACGGTTCGTACTCCGTGGTCACTTCGATGAAGCGAGCACCCACCTCACACAGCCGGCGCGCGAGCAGACACCCCAACCCGAACTTACCGGTGTTGTAGATGTCGTAGATTTCCTTGGGCTCCTGCGACAAGTCGAATGCCTTGGCCGCGGGCGACGTGAGCAGTCGGTATGCGCCTTCCATGGACCGAACCAGAGATTCGCGCTGATAGTCGCTGCCGAGTTGCCCGATCGGGCTTGCATCGGCAAGTGCTCTGTAGGCCTTGGCGCGGTTCTTGAACCGCGCGTCGCTCATGCCCGCGGGCGGTTGCACGCTCGCCTGGGCCTCGGACGGATTCGGCACGAAGAATGGGCCGTATTCGGTGCCGAGAAACCCCGCCGTGTGAAAGGCCTTTAGTTCTTCTCCTTCGCCAAGGTCAAGGCTCTGGCCGATGTCGATAAAGGCAGGCACGTCGGGGTTGAGCGGCCCCAACGTTCGCGCGATGAACGCTCCGATGTGCGGCGCAGCCACGGACAACGGAGGCTCGTAGCCGGTATGCCAATGATACTGGTGGCGTGAATGGAGTATGAACCCGAGATCGGCCGCTTGATAGGTGCGAATCAGCGTGCCGCGATCCATGACCGAACCGATCCTCGCAAGCCCTTCCGAAAACTTGATATTGTCTACGGCTGTGTCGATTGCGGGAAACGTGCTGAGCACGTCGTTGGCATTCATGCCCGGGGTAAACTCGGTGTAGCGTTTGGGATCGAAGGTTTCCGTGTGGGCCATTCCTCCCGCCATCCACAGCACGATCATGGTGTCCGCGGTGGACCGAATACTCCCGGCCTCCTCGGCTCCCGCCGCTTGTCGCGGGTATCCCGCCGCCAATGCGGCTAGCGTCGCTGCCCCAGTCGTCTTGAAGAAATCTCGTCTGTTCAGTGTCTTCATCGTACTAACCTCGTCGCGCCATTTGTCCCGATTCAGTACACCAACTGGAATTCCGGCAACATCGCCATCGCCCAGAGAAAATCTTCCATGCCCTCTTGCGTGGGCGGTGCGCCAACCAGCGTCTTCCCTGCCTCCAATTCCTTGGGCGTCGCGTCGCGCTGCAACGCGCGCCTGAACACCATTTGTAGCAAGGCGTCCGTATCCGATTGCCCATTGTTCAGCAAGGCTTGCGCACTGCGCTTGAGTCCGGCGGAAAGCGTCCGGCCGTTCGTAAGTTCGACGGCCTCCAATGCCGTGGCCACGGACTGCCGCCGCAACATCACCTGCTCGCGATTGGGACGTCCCATCGCGCGCGTCAAGGCGTCGGCATTAATGCGCCACGCGCGGATCTGACCTTCGCGCCCCTTGGCTTCCTCCGGCACGGAGAACTTCGGATCCTGCTGCCACGCGCCGGTTACGGACGCCAGAGCATCCAAGAACTGCTCCGCGGAGAGTCGCCGTACCTCCGGCCCTTTGAAGACATAGGCCTCGTCGCTCTGGGGCTCCGTGCTCACGGAAGGAAGTCCATACGCCTTTGACGTCAGCATCAGCCGCATCGTGTGCTTGAGGTCATAGCCATGGTCAATAACATCTGCCGCGAGCCAATCGAGCAATTCGGGATACCAAGGTTCATTCTCGATAATCTCTTGAGGCTCGATCAGCCCGCGCCCCATGAACTTCGCCCAGAGCCGGTTGACGATCGTGCGCGTGAAGAAGCCGTTCTGTTCGCTCGTCACTAACCGGGCCAGTTGCGCGCGCCGCCCTTCCTTGGACCGCGCCATGTCGATCGAGCCGACCTCGGGCCACAGAAACTTGGCCTCCGCCTTCTGCCCCGTGGGGATGTCGCATCGCACCAGTTCGAGCGCGTCGTCCGCGAAGACAGCCGCCATGCCGTACGAGTCGGAGAGCTTCCAATGGTCTACAAAGCTGTCGTGACACGAGGCGCATTTGAGGTTGACGCCGAGGAACACCTGAGAAACCGTTTGCGCGGCCTGCATCGGCGGCACCATGGCAGCGGCAGTCACCCCGCGCCAGACGATGCCATTCACGAAACCTTCACTCTCCGGCGTTGGATTGACGAGTTGGGAAACGAACTGGTCATACGGTACGTTCTGGTAAAGCGCGTTGTACAACCAATCGGTGATCTGCTTGCGCCCGCCGTCGATGTACCCAGTACCTTGAAAGTCGTTCCGCAGTGCATCATTCCAAAACGACATCCAGTTCTCGGCGTATGCCTGCCGGTCGTCCAACAGCGTATCGATAAGCTTCTCGCGCTTATCCGCCGCTTGATCTTCACAGAATGCCTTGAGCGCGGCCTCGCCGGGCAGAAGCCCCCATACGTCGATATAGGCGCGCCGAATGAATACCGCATCGGAAACCTGTTCGACAGACGCAATGCCGTGCTTAGTCCAGTACGCCGCGAGAAAGCGGTCAATGGGATTCCCGGCAGTGGGGTCGGGCGGTTCCGAGCGTTGCAGCGCGACGACTGGCTTCCACCCTTTGGACTCCGGCAAAGCGCCGTCATGCCACGCCAAACCTTGATCGATCCACGCGCGCAAGATCCCAATCTGATCGTCCGTAAGCCGTGGTCCCTTGGGAGGCATTACGGTGCCATCTTCCAGACCAGTGACCATTTGAATCAGGAGGCTCTCGCCACTCTTGCCCTCCACGACCGCTGGCCCCGTCTCCCCCCCCTCAAGAAAAGCCTGGCGCGACTCCATCGAAAACCCGCCCTTCTGCTTCCCTTGGCTGTGACATTCGAAACAACGCTCTGCAAGCAGCGGGTGCACATCATTCTCGAAACTAACAGGGGGATTCGCGTTAGCGGGAAGCGCCGGCGGGGATTCCTGAGCGATGGAGATTGGCAGCGCCAAAACGATAGACACCATGAGACACAAAAAAGCAGGGGTTAAGCGACTCGTCATTTCGATACCACCTACGCCGGTCACAGCCTTGCATTAGCTGGATCCATGATAGCACGAATGGCCGCCGTTTCCACCCTGCCCTGTCAGCGACTGGGGGACGCCCCCTTCAGAGGCGCTCCACCCCGAACCCTCCGCCGACTTCAATCACCGCGCCGGTGGCGTACGCAAAGAACCCCTCCGCAAGCGCGACAACCGCCTTGCCGACGTCTTCCGGGGTTCCCCAGCGTTTCTGGAGCAGCAGGTCCCCAGCTATCAGGTGGTCGTATTTCTCCTTGACGGCAGAGGTCATGTCCGTCGCGATAATCCCGGGGCGGATGTCGTAAACGTTGATCCCGTATTCGGCCAGGCGCACGGCGAAGCACTGCGCCGTCATGGAAAGCCCTGCCTTGCTGACGCAATACTCGGCCCGGTTCGGGCTCGCCGTATTCGACGAGATGCTGGTAACGAAAACGATTATCGGCTTGTACCTCGCGCCGCCCTGTGCCTGCTGAATCATCTGCCTTGCAACGGCCTGCGTGAAGAAAAAGGGGCCGCGCGTGTTGATGCTCGTAAGGCGGTCGAAACTCTCTGGATTCGTCTCCAGGATATCCAGACGTTTCAGCGGAGCCACGCCCGCATTGTTCACGAGAATATCGATAGTCCCGAATGCCTCGACGGCCTCGCGCACCACGCGAGCATGGTCGGCCGTGTTCGCGATGTCCCCCGCCAGCGGATGAAAGCGTTGCCCAAGAGATTCGACAATCCCCTTGACCTCGTACAGCCCCGACTCCGTGTTCGCCGGGTCCGCCTTCGTAGCCACGCCGATAATATCGTAGCCATGCGCCGCAAGCTCAAGAGCGATCCCGCGCCCTATGCCACGGCTCGCCCCAGTGATTAATGCCGTTGCCTTCCCCACTTCGTCTCCTTCCTCAATGCCTGCCTTCAAGCAGGCGAACCCTGCGGCGTCGCGTCTGTCGTGCGCTGCCACCGTGCCCTCCCAAATCGAAGATTACCCCGACAATGAGCAGCACGAACGTCCAGCCTCTGAATCCCCCACTGCTGTTCATTCCGATGGCATACGCGCACGTTGTGTATGGCATCACGAAGAATCCCGCCAACGGCCAAAGCCAACTCTCGAAAGCACGCCCCGAGTAGCCCGTCAACCACATCAGAACCAATGTGACGCGCGGGACAATCAACGCGAGCAACACAACAAGACACGGCATCGTGTATCCTCCTGCCTCGAGCGGGCATTCGCCACCCGGATTCAGGTGTCGCGAAACTGGCCCCTGCGGGGCTACGGAATTCAATGTACTCGCGACCGTCCAAGGATACAAGCACATCAGCAAGCTTGACAGGTGTGGCGAATCAGTGCGACCCTCTACCGCGACCTCAGCAGTCAGCCAGGGAACCGGGAACATGACCGAGCCGGAAAGTGCGCAGCCCATGATCCGCGCCGAATCCCTTTCGAAGGAATTCGAAGGTTCGGGCGGAATCCCCGTATTGGCTGTGCAGGATGCGAGTCTTTCCGTGTATCCCGGCGAGATCTTCGGTTTGTTGGGACCGAACGGCGCGGGGAAGACCACACTGTTGCGCATGCTCGGAACCATCATCGCCCCCACGGCTGGGCGTTGCTTCATCGCCGGCGAACCTACGCATAACGCCCCAGCCCAGGCGCGCCGCAAGGTTGGCTTCCTTTCCGGAAACACGAAACTATACGGCAGGCTCTCGGCCCGGGAAGTCTTGCAGTATTTTGGCAGACTCTTCAGCATGTCCGATTCGAGTATCGCGCAGCGTACCGAGGAGTTGGCTGCGTCCCTGGGGATGCTCGAATTCATCGACCGCCGTTGCGAAGCGCTATCGACGGGACAATCCCAGAAGGTCTCCATCGCGCGCGTCCTGCTGCACGATCCCCCCGTGCTGATTCTCGATGAGCCGACCCTCGGCCTCGACATCATGACAAGCAAGGTCATTCTCGATTTCATCATCGACGCCAAGCGGCGCAATCACTGCATCATCTTCTCCACGCATTATATGACCGAAGCCGATCTGCTGTGCGACCGAGTCGGGCTGATGTATGCGGGGCGCATCATGGCCATGGGTACAAAGGACTGCCTCTTCGAGCAGACGCACACGAACAACTTGAAGGATGCGTTCCTCTCGCTCGTCGAACAGCGTCCGGCGGAAGTCCCATGAGGCTGTTCACCGTTCTTGTCATCTTCCGAAAAGAGTTGCTCGACATGCTTCGGGACAAGCGCACCCTCATCGCTATGATCGGCATCCCCGTCGTGATCTACCCCGCCCTGTTCATCGCGGGATCGCAAGCCGTAATCCTCCAGCAGGGCAGAGTCGCGGGCGGCATATCCCGCGTTGGCGTTGAAGGCGCGGGGGCGCCCGTGTTGCGGCAGTGGATGTCGGACATTCCCAAAGTCCATCTCTACGAATCCCAAGATCCCAGGCAGGATCTCATCGATGGGAAACTCCATGCGCTCATTGTCGCCGAAGAGGATATCAACGAGACCCTGAAACGCGGGGGCACGGCCAAGATCCGTATCCTATACGACGCCGCGGAAGGCGACTCGCTCGAAGCCGAGCACCGCGTTGCCGAAGGACTCGATACCCGGTACGAAAAGCTGCTTGACGAGCGTCTGCGGAGTCTTGGCGTTCAACTGGAGTACGCGCGCCCTATCGACGTTGTGCGCAAGAACGTGGCCACGCCCGCGAAATCGACCGGCTCCATTCTCGGCATGATGATGCCCCTCATCATGATCGTTATGCTGGGCATCGGGGCGCTGGTCCCCGCCGTGGACCTTACCGCCGGTGAGAAGGAGCGCGGCACGTTCGAGACCCTCCTTTCCACACCCACGTCGAGCCTGGAAATTCTCGCGGGGAAGTTTCTGACCGTGTTTTGTCTGGCCATGTTCACCGGGGCGCTCAACTTGGGAAGCATGATCCTGGCGCTGGCCATCCAGCTTTCCCAGATGGAACAAACCCTCGGCGAATTCAGCATCAGTCTGCCCATGCGCAGCGTGATCTTGATTGCACTCGCCCTGGCGCCACTGGCCTTCTTCATCTCGGCGGTCATGATGTCGATCGCGACCTTGGCGCGAAGCTTTCGCGAAGCGCAGAACCTGCTCGCACCCTTTCTGCTTCTACTGCTCTTTCCCGCAGCCCTCGCCGCCGTTCCGGGCATATCACTGAGCGCGTCTACCCAGTTCATCCCCATCGTCAATGTCGCCTTGCTTTTCAAAGACCTGATGACCGAACGGGTCGGCATACAGCCGGTATTCATGGTCCTCGCGAGCACTACCCTTTATGCGGTTCTTGCTCTCTTGTTGGCTGCGAAGCTGTTTCAACGGGAAGAAGTCGTCTTGTCCCAAGACCGGGGCGTACCATTTACGTTCCGCCGTTCACGCTTCACGCCCCGCACGGAACCCACCCCCGGGACTGCCCTGTTTCTCTTCACCGTGTCCCTGCTTCTCCTCTACTATGTCGGAACCTACGTACAGGGTCTCAACACCCTGGCAGGGCTGGCCGTGACGCAATGGGGACTCTTCCTTCTCCCCACGCTCGCCCTGCTGTGGTTTCTCCGCATCGACTTGAAGTCCGCCCTCAACCTTCGCCGCCCAACGTCGCCGAGCCTGATTGGCGCGGCTATCGCCGCATGCGGCTGGGTCGTGCTTAGCCTTCAAATCGGCGTCTGGCAACAGAAAGTACTGCCGTTCCCGGAAGAATTGGCCAAGGAAATGTCGCGTATGCTGGGTATGGCCGACACCCCCCTCCCACTGCTACTCCTCGTACTGGCCGTATCTCCCGCCATCTGCGAGGAAGCCCTCTTTCGCGGCGCCCTGCTCTCCGGTTTTCGCAAGCACATGCCCGCTTGGCTGCTCTTGCTCCTGGTTGGTTTTCTATTTGGCCTTGCGCACTTGAGCGTTCACCGGCTGCTGATCACCGGGGTGAGCGGCTTCGTCCTCGCCTTTATCGTCTTGCGCTCGGGCAGTCTCTTTCCCGGAATGGTGGCCCACTTCATCGTGAATGCCTCGTCGATCCTTATCGAGACCAATCACGTGCCGCAATTCATCGAGCGCTTTGTGGGACCCGCCGTTCGCGAAGAGAAGGGCTTTCCTCTACTCCTTCTGGCTGCCGCCGCCGCAGTCTTTCTAACCGGACTCTTCGTTATCCGAGCGGCTTCCCCGTCCCGCAATCTCAAGGATTGACTTCTCGTGCCCCATCCAGTTCGCAGGCCGTTCTGTAGACTCTGGTGAGCAACGCATCGCACTTCTCAGACTTCGTTCTCCAGCAACTGCTCCAAGGTCTGCCGCTTCCGGATAAGCCGCAGTTCCCCATCCGTCGTCAACAACACCTCCGGAGCCTCCGGAAACGAATTGTAGTTCTTTGTCGACATCGCGGCGCAGTACGCCCCCGCACCCCCAATCACCAAGGCATCGCCAATGCGCGCTTCCGTGAGGCGTCGTGGCGCGAGTCCCTCCGGATTGCCCGGTTCGGGCGTCAGTACATCGCCGCTCTCGCAGCAGTGCCCCACGACAATATAGTCGTTCTCGCCCCGCGCCTCATCTTTCAACGGGACCACGACAAGTGGGTGCTGCGCTCCGTAAATCGACGGACGCAGTACCTCCGTCATGCCGCTATCCACTTTGATAAATCGATACCCGTCGGCCCCCGTATCAACCAAGTCCACCACGGTCGCCACCAACGCGCCTGCATTCGCAACAAGGAACGTCCCCGGCTCGACATCAAGGTGCAACGCACGTCCGTGTTCTTCGTAGAACCGGATGAAGTCATCAACAATTGGCTTTCCAATCGCCTGAAGATCCGTGGAGACTTCCCCCTGCATCCGTCCGACCTTAAACCCGCCGCCCAGACTCAGGGTCAACACTTCCGGCAATCGCGCCGCAATGCCGAGCGAAAGCCGCGCGCAATGTTCCCACACTGCGGGGTCGCTGCCCGATCCGATATGGGTGTGCATACGCGTGATATGGAGTCCGTGCTTCTTTTGGACCGTCACTACCTCGTCGAGGTGCTCGTGCCAGATCCCAAAGCTCGCGGAAGGCCCCCCTACGTTCGTCCTGTTGCTATGCCCCGACCCCATCCCCGGATTGATCCGCACACACACCTCGGTCCCCGGGAATGCCTTTCCATAGGCGTCAAGCTGATGTACGGAGCACGCGTTGAAGAGCACGCCCTGGCGCACATATCCCTCGAACCCATCCGCCAACTGTTGCGCCGTGAGTTGTATGTGGCTCGGGGAAATCCCCGCGCGCAATGCCCGCTCGACCTCGTACCCGCTGCTCGCATCGACATGAAGCCCCTGCTTCGAAAGGATTTGTACGATGGCCGTGCTCGGCAACGCCTTCATGGCGTACCGCGCCGTCAATCCATAGGCATTGGGGAACGCCAGAAGCGTCGTTGCCTGCCCTTCAAGCGTGCCCTGATCATATACGAAGACCGGCGTACCGAACTCGCTCTGAATGCGACGCACCAATTCCGGTGTTAGAAACGACAACTGCTCCATGCGGTCAACCAATCCCTTCTGTTTCACACCCATTTCAGATACCCAACGACCGTCTAGCTCTAATCGCATCGGCCCCGAAACACGCAAGCTCCCCACTCACCCTAAAGCGCTCGTATGCACACCCAATACCTCAACCGGCCCGCTATCTGATATCCTCCCGGCGAATACCGTTTGGAGAGGCCCTGTCTATGTCAAAAGCCAAATCGACCTTCGTCTGCCAGAGTTGCGGCGCAATCGCGGTCCGATGGACCGGTCGCTGCGATGCCTGCGGCGATTGGAACACCATCGTCGAGGAAGAAGTCATCGAATCGGGAAAGCATACCCGCCTCTCCTTTAAGGAACAAGCCTCCCCAATACCAATTACCGACCGCGCCCAAGGGGCGTCCCCTCGCCTCGACATCCGCATGGATGAATGCAACCGCGTGATGGGCGGCGGCATTGTGCCCGGTTCGCTAACGCTAATCGGCGGCGATCCGGGCATCGGCAAGTCCACGCTCATGCTTCAGGTCTCCCATCGCATCGCCGAATCCGTGGGCAAAGTCCTGTATGTCTCCGGCGAAGAGTCCTTCGAACAAACCCGCATGCGCGGGACGCGTCTCGGCACCCTGAGCGACAACCTCCTGCTCTTCACGGAAACCTCGCTGGAGGCCATCCGCAAAGAAATCATGAGCGACGAGTATGCGATGGTCGTCATCGATTCCATCCAATCCGTCTACTCTCCGCAGCTGTCCGCCGTCCCCGGCAGCATCAGCCAGGTCCGCGATTGTTCCGGAGATTTCCTGCGCCTCGCCAAGGACCGTGATGTCCCAATCTTCCTCGTGGGTCACGTCACAAAAGACGGCTCCATCGCAGGCCCGAGGTTGCTCGAACACCTCGTCGACACAGTTCTCTATTTCGAGGGCGAAGGCAAACAGGCGCTCCGCATCCTTCGCGCGGTGAAGAACCGGTTCGGCTCCACCAACGAAATTGGCGTCTTCGAAATGTCTGAGTCGGGCTTGGTTGAAGTCCCCAATCCCAGCGCCCTGTTTCTCAACGAGCGCCCCAAAGGAGTCAGCGGCTCAATCGTCATTCCCAGCGTCGAAGGCACCCGCCCTCTGCTCGTCGAAGTTCAGGCCCTCGTCGGCGAGACCTCCTTCGGGTCGCCCCGCCGCACGGTCGCCGGCGTCAACCCCAATCGCGTCGCCCTCATCCTCGCCGTCCTCGAAAAGCGCGCGGGCGTGCACATCGCCGACAAAGACGTGTACGTGAACGTTGCCGGCGGCGTGCGCCTCGACGAACCCGCCGCGGATCTCGCGGTCGCCGTGGCCTTGGCATCCAGCCTGCTCGAGTGCCCCGTGCCCGCTTCCACGGTCGTGTTTGGGGAGATTGGGCTGGCCGGGGAAGTGCGGGCCGTCGACATGGCCAGGCAGCGTGTGGCGGAAGCCTCGAAGTTTGGCTTCACAAAGTGTATCCTTCCCAAGAATTGTGCGTCGGATATCCGGGAAACGGATGTGGAACTGTTGCCGGTGAACCGCGTCGCAAGCGCAATTGACTTGGCGCTCGAACGCACCTGAGCGAGCAGCAAGAAGAGAATCAACAGGGGATAGCATGGCACGGAAAGCTAAGAAAGTCGGCAAGGCGGCCTTGCGCGACTCGATTGTAATGGTGTCTCCCGGCACCACCCTGCGCGAGGCAATCGCTGCTATTCTTCAGAGCAGCAATGGCGCCCTTTTATGCATTGGCGATCCCAAGCGCTTGGGCGACCTGTCCGAAGGTGGCGTCGAAATCAACGTCGATGTGACGCCGCAGCTCCTCTACGAGCTCGCAAAGATGGACGGGGCGATTATCCTCAATGAAGATGCGTCCCGCATCTTCTATGCAAACCGGTTTCTAAAACCCGACAGTTCTATCCCCACCGACGAAACCGGCACCCGCCACCGCGCTGCCGAACGCATAGCGCGTCAAGCCGGGTGCACCGTTGTGGCCGTGTCGGAACGCCGGTCCACCGTGACGCTTTACGTGCAGGATACCAAGCACGTGCTCGATAGCATTCCGACGCTGCTGAACAAGTCTATGCAAGCCATCAACACGCTGGAAAAATACATCCGCGTTCTGGAGCAGGCCACCACCGATCTGAGTACCCGCGAATTTGAAGATGTCGTCACTATTTTCGACGTGTGCAAAGCGGTGCAGCGCTGCGAAATGGTCGTGCGAATCGCCCAGGAAATCGAGCCTTATATCCTCGAACTGGGCATCGAGGGCCGCCTGATCGCCATGCAACTCAAGGAGCTGGTGATCCCAATCGAGGAAGCCGAGCTCGTGGCCAAGGACTACTACCGCGACAAGAGCGGCCTGAAGTTCGACCAAGTTCAGGAGCGCATTTCCGAAATCAGTCAACAAGACCTGTTGAACCTGAGCAGCGTCAGCCAAGCCTTGGGCTACGGCCCGAATTTGAAAAGCATCGACACCTACCTCACTTCGCGCGGCTACCGCCTGCTCACGCAAACGCGCCGCCTGACGCCGCAGCTCGTGGACAATCTTGTGGCGAAGTTCGGCTCGTTGCAGCAAATCATGCGCGCACCCAAGGAAGAGTTGTGCGAAGTGGACGGCGTCGGCGAAGTACTGGCCGAGCGCATTCGCCTCAGCCTGAACAGTCTGCGTAGTCAGTTGGCCCTGGATCGCGGCCGCCGTTAGCGGCTCGCCTTCCACCCACGCGTTGTCAAACATGGAGTGATCGTTCTCCCGTGCGATACTTGCTCGAATGCCCTATCGAAAGTAACCGCGAGATTGCCCCGGACCAATGCCGGATGGTTCTGCATGCGCCAGAGGTCGCCCACGAGGCGCGCCCCGGACAGTTCTGCATGATCCAGGTAAGCGAATCGCTGTACCCATTCCTCCGAAGACCAATGTGTTTCGAGCGCATTCGCGGCGAGACAATCTCTATCCTCTACAAAGTCGAAGGCGAAGGCACGCGCATCCTGTCGCATCTGCTGCCCGGCCAAACTGTCGGCGTTCAGGGACCCCTTGGCCACGGCTTCCCGCTGGAGTCGCATGCGAAGCGCCACATCATCGTAGCCGGCGGAATCGGCGTGGCCACCTTCCCCGCGCTGGCAGAAGCCCTCGTTCGCGAATGCGGCGCCACGCCTGAGGTGGTCCTCGCGGCGCGCAGCAAACACCTCATTTTATGCGAGGAGGATTTTCGTGCATTAGGCTGCACGGTGCACATCGCCACCGACGACAGCTCGGCAGGGGTAAAAGCCTATGCATCTCAAATGCTCGCCCAGCTAAATCCCGGTTCGGACACGCGAGTCTATGCCTGCGGCCCGATGATCATGATGAAGACGGCCTCCGACGTGGCCGTTCAGTCTGGCGCGGAATGCCTGGTGTCATTGGAGGCGCAAATGGCCTGCGGGGATGGGGCCTGCCTCGGTTGCGTCGTGGAGGCGACGAAGGAATCGGAAGGCGAGAAGCGCGTTCGCGTCTGCTACGATGGCCCCGTCTTCGATACGACCATCATTGACTGGGAGGCTCATCGGTTCGCGTACGACCGTTAGCCCTTCTCCTCAGTGCTCGGCAAGCGAGAAGGTATCCCCTGTCTTGGTGCCATTGTCCCACGTCACTTCGTAGAGACCTTCAAGTAACCGCGTGTAGGCCACCGAATCCCCCGAAGCGAAGGTCGTAACGCCATCCCCCAATTGATAAACCCCAGCGATCTCTCCGACTTCAACTCCTGTCTCGCTCACCAATGCCCCGGTGAACTCATACCTCCTTGGACCGCTTGCCTTCACAATGACCATCGGTACGCGCACGGCCATCCGCTCATCTGCCATCGCATTGTTCAACCAGTTCCGAACCACGTTCGACGGCGATGCCACAATGGCTTCGGTTCCAGGTACATTGACAATATCCGCCGTGACTAGACGCTCCTGTTCGTTGAACGTCGCCGAGATGCCCCCCCTCTCTCTGGTCCCCCACTCCACCGTCGCCCACCCGATAGGCTGAAACGGTACCGGCAAACCATCTCCCACACGTCTACCCGCGTCGCCAATCACCGAGGCAACCTGAGCATAGGTCATTCCCAATTCCAATACGCTAAGCTTTTCTGCCGTGACGGACACGTCGCCCGGTACGGGCTCTTGCTGTGTCGGCGTTTCAAGACTTCCCTGCATTTCATCCTCGACGCCGGTATCTGGTGCTGCCGGCGGAGATGCGGCAGGCTGGGTCAAAGGCCGAACCGGAACCTGGGCGATACTTCTAGTCCCACCCGTCTGAGCCGGCACTGCAGGCTTCTTCCCCTCTTGCAGCTTGGCCGCACCCAACTTACCTTCGACACGCTTCGCCGATTCGCTCAGCGAAACGGGCTTTGGCTGCTGCGCAGGCGTCTGCACCGGCGTCTCAACCGCCGGCGCGGATTTCGCAATCGCGACTTCCTCCGGCTGCACCGATTTCGACAGGACGCCGGAAGACGACGAGAGATAGGTCCACGCGGCTAGCAACGCCGCGGCCACGCCTACCAACAAAAGCGACGCCGAGATTACGAGGGCTTTCTTCTTCATTCAGTCCTTTGTCCAGGTTTTGGGCGGCACGCTCCCCCCACCCAATTCGCTCACTGGGTCGCCCCGCAGGCGTCCCCCAGAATCGTACCATCAGATTGCAGATCTTACAAAGAGGCGGGCCGCCCGGTTTCCCAAGCGGCCCGCGAATAAACCCTTGTCGCTGGTCCTACTTAAGCCCTTTCACGGCTTCCAGGACTTCCGCTGCGTGTCCTTCCGCTTTCACCTTGGGCCACGTCTTCGCTATCACACCCTCTCTATCAATCAGAAATGTGGACCGTTGCACCCCCCAATACTTCTTGCCGTAATTGGTCTTCTCGACCCACGCCCCATACTTCTCGGCCAAAGCATGCTCCGTGTCCGCCAGCAAGACGAAGTTCAAACCGTACTTCTTTGCGAACTTGCAGTGAGAATCGACGCTATCCGGACTCACCCCCACGACGACCGCCCCCGCCTTCTCGAAGGCCGGGAGATTCGCCTGAAACTCATTCGCCTCGATCGTGCAACCCGGCGTATCATCCTTTGGATAGAAATAGAGTACAACCGGCTTGCCCGCAAAACCGCTCAATTTGGTTGGCTTGCCATCGGTTGAATCCAACGACACATCCGGAGCTTTGGCCCCTACCTCGGGAACGGACGCACCCTCGCTCGCCATATCGAAATCCTCCTGCTGGTTGATCGTTCGTGCATTACTCTCTATGAACACCCTCCCTCCCGCATGCATTTCCTCAACCCTTTGGACCGCCGTCCTCCAGACGCTCCTCAGAGTACCGGCATCCTCCCGTCCAACTAGAGATAGCCCCCACGAATCGCGTAGGCTATTGCCAAACGCGTATCGAAGGTCTTTTCCA
>JBHEKO010000507.1:0-3454 GCA_041859475.1 Candidatus Hydrogenedentales bacterium | reverse complement strand
ACTCGCGGCAAAGCCGTGGCTCATCGATCGCTTAGGCACGCGCGCTTTTGAGGTCATTTGGCGTCCATTGCTGGAACTCAAGTTTGGCGACGCCTATGACCGCATTTCCGCTGCATGGGTATGGCACCGGCTGCATCGGGTCGCACGCTCCAAAGGGAGCATGGGGTTCTTGGAAGGGGGATCCGCAGCCCTCTTGGACGCATTGATTCGGCGGCTGGGAGAGCTGAGCGTTCCGCTCCATGTGGGGAAACAGGCAGAGCGCGTGCGCGTCGAATCGGGCCGCGTGCAAGGAATCGACTTCTCAAACGGCGAGACATTCGCGGGCGATCACGTCATTTCCACGATTCCGCTCGACCTCGCCGCGCACCTGCTGCCTCCTGAGTACGACGCATACGCCGAACAGCTCCGCGCCGTTCGATACATTGGAGTCGTGTGCGTGGTGCTCAAGTTGAAGCGCCGCCTCACGCCCTATTTCTGGTTGAATGTTCATGCCCCGTCTATGCCCTTCAATGGCATCATTGAGTATACGAACCTCAATCCCAACCAGGGGCAAGGCGAGCATATCGTCTATGTGCCCTACTACGTGGCGACCGACAAGCCGTTGTACAAGGCGGACGACGAGACTGTGTTTCGGCAATCTTGGGACGCGGTGAAACAACTGGGGTCGGGGATCTCTGATTCCGACCTATTGGGTCACCGCGTATTCCGCGCGTCGCACGCGCAGGCCGTGTGTCCGGTCGGATTCCTGAAATCGCTTCCCGATTCGCAGACGCCCATCAAGGGACTTCGGCTTCTCGACTCGACCTATCTGTACCCGGAAGACCGCTCGCAGTCGGGTTTGATCCTAAGGGCACACGCCTGCGTGGAAGCCATTGCGCGAGAGGCTGGGGAACCTTGAGCACCCCCGAGCCGCCATTCACGCCGGCAGGCGTGAAGCGTCACTACACGCAATTGGCGGGCATGTACGCAACAAAAGAAAACCGGGCGTGCAAAGAAGCCTACCGGCGCGCCTTGCTGAAAAGGCTCGGGCACGCCACGCGCATACTCGAGATTGGCTCGGGCGTCTCGACGTCCGCCATGCACTTCTCCGCCCCATTTCGCGTCGCGTGCGACATCAGCCAGTCAATGCTGCGCGCCGCCCCGCGCGAGGCTGTCCGGTACTGCGCGGCGGATGGGACCTGCCTTCCATTTGAAGACGCTTCCTTCGACGCCGTGATATCCGTGAACGTGCTCGAACACACGCCGCAGCCGGACCTCCTAATCGCCGAGGCAGGCAGGGTGCTTGTCCCCGGCGGGGAATGCGTGTTCATCACGCCCAACGGCGATTGCGAATGGCTGCTAAACATGCTTGAGGGCCTTCGGCTCAAGTTGCCCGAAGGCCCTCATCGATTTCTCTCTTCGAACGAACTGCGCTCGCTGCCGCCGCCAAGTCTACAGGTGGTCGAACACCGCAAGTTCTTGGCACTACCGCTTGGTTCCGCCGCTTTGGTGGACGCAGTCGATAGGCTCTTCGGCACAGGAAACGGTCGCGGTCTGTTTCAAATTCTACACGTGAAGCGCGTGTAAAGGTTCTCAGACACCTGCTTTTGCCAACACGGCCTTGTCGTCATCACCATCATCGCCACCTTCGAAGCGGTGATCAAAGCGATCGTCCGGGGTCTCCGTGTGGCAGACGCTGCACTTGTCGATCGTGCCCGCGTGTCCCTGCAATGCGATGGCCTGGACATTGTCGGCATCGGTGACCGTGGGCGTAATCGCATGCGGGCTTCCGTGGCACGCGGCGCAATGCACGCCGTGGTGGCCCTTGGAATCGCGGTACAGGGTATTGGGTTGCTCAAACTCGAACCCTTGACGCGTGTGGCAATCATCGCATCGCGGTTCGTCCACCCAGGGGCTGCGGCTGGAATTGCCGACTGCGGCCATGTCGCCATGGCAATCGAGGCAGTCTTTGCCTTTGGCCAGGTGAATGTCGCGCAGGCATTGTGTCCGCACGCCGGGGTGACACGCATAGCAATCGACTGCTAGATTTGCCGCGGCCATCCTCGTCGAGTGCGACGAGTGCATTGCAGTCGAAAGCGCGGGGACATTAGGGGCGCCGGTTGTTCCAAGAGGCGCTTGTGCATGACACGAACCGCACATAACAGGCGTGTTGTCCACCAAGTGCGTGCTGTGAAGACGGTCATGGTCCCGCAGAATATCCATGTCCACGGTCTCGCCCGTGTTCGGAACATGGCAGAGATCACAACTGATCTCCCACGACACCGGAACGACGGCCTGGGTTGATGCCTTCTGCTGTCCGGCGAGTTTCACGACAATCTGCGACAACTGATATGCGTTCTCATTTCCGTCGTCGTCGATCGGCGTGATCGGAATCCCCGTCACGGCCCAATCATTGTCGCCGGTAGGACTCATCGTTCCGGAGAGCCCATGCCCCGTAAGCCCGATATTTGCAGTCAGGCTCGGAATGCCAAACAGTGCGGGCGCAAAGTCCCAGAAGTTCGTGTCGTCCGTCGAATCGGTATTGCCGGGAATCGCGTATTCGACGGTCACGCCGCTCGTCACAATCCGAGGCTCTTCGCCTCGCCGCTCGATGACTTGGGCATGCAGCGTGTTGTATGGCGGCAAGATCATAAGCGTCGAAAAATCCTGGTTCATGCAGTGCATGCCCAGATCGTTGTACCCCAGTACAACATACGTTCCCGTTGTCACTCCGCCGCCTGGAGGAGGAGTCGTCGGACATCCTGAAAACAAGACAACAACGAGAAGAATTGACAGGATTGTGGGCAATACACGTTGACTCGGCATGCGATTTCCCTTTCCTACACCCGGGCAGGCCCCCGGAACCCTTGCAACTACACGCACAGAATTGTAACCGCACACAACTCTATTCATGCAATGGGTCCTATAGGGTTTGTCTTCATAGCTTTAGCGCATACCGAATCGGATTGATCACAATAGAAAAGATTCGCTATGTCAGAATCTTGTCGCAATGGCAGGCAAGTCTATATAAATCCACGGGATATATTGTAGATATGGCGGACTATATACTGATCGAGCCGATTAGTATCAAAGCAGGTCGGCTCCCATATACGGATGCCACACAAACCGCCTGCTCCCTCCGTTCGACAGATACCCCAATTGTGGGCAAGGAGTGGCGCGGCACTATGACCGGAAGCGCTACGCCTCGGCACCTTCCGTGACGGCATCGTTGACGGCGACTTCCGCTCGAGCGCGGTCGAATATTCCGACGGCGCAGTACGTTGCTAAGGAAGCCGCCAGCGCCATCAAGTAGGGGTAGTCGAGTTCGAATACATACTCCGCGATGCCGTTCGCCGTACAACCGACGATAAGGGTGGCGACAGCCGTAATCGAACCGCCGAAGCGCGTGAAGAGGGCGAATACGACGACGACAAATGCACCGGCCGAACCAAACGCGGAAGCAGTCTCCACAAGG
>JBHEKO010000477.1:0-7438 GCA_041859475.1 Candidatus Hydrogenedentales bacterium | reverse complement strand
CCTTGTGGATCTTCTTTTGGTGCGGGCTTCCAGCCCGTTTGTGGTTGTGGTCACACCGGAGACTGAGGATGAGTGAGCGCGAAATCATCCAGCATTGATAACATCGGAAAGGCGGGCTAGACTCGATGCAGTTCGGCTCGCGGTACGATATATTCCAACTACGAATTTCGAGGCGACGGCAGGGGCAGCCTCGCAAATACAAATAGGACTGAGGATAGGACTATGGACCGTCGAACTCGTTGCGTCTTGCTGATGGCATCGCTCTGGATCGGGGCGCATTGCCTCTATGCCGCGGAACCCGGCAACGTCATCGACGTCGGCGACCGCAAGCAGTTGTTCATAGACGCGTTATTCTTTGAGTCCTCCCATGACATTGCACTGCACGTCGTTCCACCTTCCAAGACAGGCGAACGCACCCTCGTTTCCGACCGTCCCTGGGAGAACGCAAGCCTGAATTGGCTCAGCGTGATGGATGACGACGGGAAGTACCGCATGTGGTACGAGTGCTACGACGTCGAGGGATGGCCGACTTCCGACGACACCTCTTTCTGCTATGCGGAATCGGCGGACGGCATTCATTGGAACAAACCATCTCTCGGATTATTCGCCTACCATGGCTCCAGCGAAACCAACATCCTCTTCCGGCAGATTGGCGGTGAAGGCGCGCGTTCGCGCGTCCACGGCGCATGCGTTTTCAAGGACCCCGCCGGCTCGCCCGAGACCCGTTACAAGACCGTATCGCAAGGGCAGTTTACGGCATTCGATCCGCCCTATCGTGTCGCGGGTATGACGTCGCCTGACGGTCTGCATTGGACTCGCCTGGCGCGTCCGATCTGCGACGTATTTGCCGATAGCCAGTACTCGGCGTTTTGGGACGATCGGACAGGGTGTTACGTGCTCTACGGCCGCGTGTCGGGACATGGACGTTCCATTGGCCGCGCGGAAAGCCCGGCCTTCGAACAGTTTGCCCCCTTGTCGCTGGTACTGCAGACGGACGAGAAGGACCCCGCGGACAGCGATCTCTACAATCCCGCCGCGTACAAATACCCCTTTGCCGATAACGTCTACCTGATGTTCCCAAGCCTATACATGCATGCGGCGGACACCCTTGATATCCGCATGGCCGTCAGCCGGGACGGCGTCCATTGGTCCTGGCCCGAACAGGGTAAATCCTTCGTGCCGCTAGGCACTGCCGGAGAATTCGACAGCGGCTCCTTGTACATGGGGCAAGGCATGATTCGCGTGGGCAATGAGCTTTGGCAGTATTTCAGCGGCTCGCTGCTGAAACACAACGAGGCGGAGCTTGAGCCCCTGAGCAAGCAGGAAAACAAGCGCGTCTTCAGCAGGGTCGTCAGCCGGCTGGACGGTTTCGTCTCGGTGGATGCCGGGGACAGCGAAGGGGGCTTCACAACTCCGTCCATCAAATTTCAGGGGACGAAGCTGCAATTGAACGTCAAGACCGGAGAGTCAGGCGAAGTCCGCATTGGATTGTCGGATGCCGAGGGAAATCCCATTCCAGGACACACCGTCGACGACTGCGTCCCCATCACCGGCGACCACGTTGATGCGGCCGTCGCCTGGAAGGCAGCCGCTAACCTCAACGAATATGCGGGCGACCCCGTGAAGCTCATGGTCAAGATGAGGAACGCAAGCCTGTTTTCGTTTCAATTCCTGCCGTGAGCTACGCTGCTGCAGTACGCTTCAAGAAGCGACGCGCGTTGAGGGATGTGTCCACGGTAGTCTCGTGCGCCGTTCCTTCTACTCGGGCATGAGCACGTGCATTTGGCAACGCGGGCAATCGAAATGCAGGTCCAACCGCTTGCCGTCGTCGTCGAGCAAACGCAACTTGCCGTTGTGGGCCTTGCCGCCAAACTTCGGGCACAGGTTCAGTTGGTGTTTGATGCAATGCCGCGTGATCATCACGATCTTCCCACTCAGATCGATCCCCGCTTCCGCGGCGGGTTCGATGTGCTCGACGCCGTGGCGGCGGTAGAACGCCTCGGCCTTCTTGTTGAGCACGTTGCCGAGGTAGGTCAATTCGTGGCGCGGATACGGGATGTCGTTGAGGATGGGCGTGCTGGTCTCGCGGGGACGGCTTGCCTCGCGCGCATCACTCAATTCCGCAAGCAAATCGCGGCGCAGTGCGTTCAACACGGCCACGGGCATGAACCGCGCCGGAGTCATCTCCACCGTGACATCGCTGCACGCGAACTCGGAATCGCCGGTCTTGGCAAGCTGCTTCCCCGTCGTTTCGAGGGCCTGCTCCGGCTTCGACGCCACCTCCAATTGCCCTTCGTAGCGCAGCTCGGCGCGGATACCGTCCTCATCGATCGCGGCTAACGTTGCGCCATCGGCATCGGCTCTGAACTGAATTGCCACGTCGATACGGCGCACCGTGCGCGTCTTGCGCAGCGTGTTGAGAAACGCGTGGTTTCGATTGCGGTACACCTCGACGCCCGCGCTCACGGCCCCCGCCTCGTGCAGGATCAGTTCCGCGCCCGACCCGCCGTTGACGGTCGCGCCCGACACTTTGCCTTTCGACTCGAACCAGCACACGCCGTCGCCGGGCGTAACCTGCACAGGGCGGTCGAGCATCACGCCGCGTGCGGTGGCGTGCTTCACGCATCCCAAGAATTCACCCGTCATCTTCGGCGTGTCGACCGCGCCGACAGGCCCCTGGCGGCCATCCACGAAGTACGTCGTGTACCCGCGATTGAAAGTCTTGTCGATATCCGGCGTGAAATCGGCGACCGATCTTCCCGAGGAAGCGCGCTTCATGCCCAGTTCCTTGAGCACCGCATCGATCCGCTGGCGGTAGAACGTCACGACGTTGGTGACGTACGTGATGTCTTTGAGGCGTCCCTCGATCTTGAACGACCCGATGCCCGCCTCTACGAGGTCCTTCAGATGATCCGACAGATTGAGGTCGCGCAACGACAACAAATGGGCATCGGTCGTGAGAACGTTGCCGCGGTCGTCTTCCAACCGGTAGGACTTGCGGCAAGGTTGCGCGCACGCGCCCCGGTTCGCGCTTCGCCCGCCCATGGCTTGACTGAGGTAGCACTGGCCGCTGTAGCTCACGCACAGCGCGCCGTGGATGAAGCATTCCAATTCGATGGAGGTCGCCGCGCGGATGGCAGCGATCTCTTCGAGGCTCAATTCGCGCGCGAGGATGGCCCGTTTGAACCCTACCTCGCTCAGAAACGCGACCTTTTCCGGGGTAGTGTTGTGCATCTGCGTGCTGGAGATAAGCTTGATGGGCGGCAGGTCGCATTCGAGCAGGCCCATGTCCTGCACAATGAGCCCGTCGATGCCCGCGTTGTGCAACTGCCCAATCAGTTCCAGCGCCTCCGGTATCTCGTCGTCGTAGAGAATCGTGTTGAAAGTGACGTAAACCTTGGCCCAGTAGCGGTTGGCAAATTTTACCAACTCCGCAATGTCCTCGACGGGGTTGCCCACGTCTTCGCGCGCGCCAAACTTGGGCGCGCCCACGTATACGGCGTCCGCGCCGCACCGAATGGCGGCCATGCCGCATTCGGCATCTCGTGCTGGGGTAAGGAGTTCGATGGTTCTCAAGGGTTCTCTCACTGGTCGGGATTAACGTTCTATTCTAGCGTATGCGGGACGGTAATCGCGCGGCACAATACAGCATCCCACGCACAAGCCCCTGTTGGAACACCGCGGACGAGCGGAATCATCCTGATAGACTCTTCTGGGCGGAGATCTTTCGATGCCTGTCCAGAGTATCGAATCGGTTGATCTTGGGAGTTGTAATGCTGGCTACCGGCCGGTTCTTCGCTTGACTACAGGACTTCGCAACTTCAAATCTCAATTGAGACAGACTTCCAGGGCCTCTGAGACCGGCGCGCTGGGCGGAAGCCGCGCATGCTATGCTGACTTCCCCCAACGAACAGGGAGCAATCGTCATGTATCCAAGAGCCTTCGCCTTCGCACTCCTACTCCCCCTCGCCCTCGTTGCAGCGGCGGCCGAGCGTTACCCCGACGGGCGGCCATCGGCGACGTTGCGCATGGAGGCCACGGACCAAGGCGTTGTGCTGCGGCACGGCGATGGCCCAAATGGGTGCGACTCCCTTGGGGCGCGCGAGGCGCTGATCTTCGAAGAAGACGGAGTGTATCACCTTTTTTACGATGGAGCCGGGGCCGACGGCTGGCGGGCATGTCTGGCGACGAGCAAGGACCTGAAGTCCTGGGAGAAGAGGGGACCGATTCTCGAACTCGGGAAGCCGGGAGAGATGGATGCCAAGGCAGCGTGTTCGCCGTGGGTGATTCGCGAGGGAAACGAGTGGCACATGTTCTACGTCGCCTCCCCCAATGCAACGCCGCCTCCCGACTGCGTGCCTTCGTTTCCCTACCTGACCATGAAGGCGAAGGCGTCATCGCTGGACGGACCGTGGATTAAGCAACCTGAGGTGATTCCCTTTCGCACGAAAGAGGGAACGTACTACCAGGAGACGGCAAGCCCCGGACATATCGTGAAGCAGGGCGAGGAGTACTTGATGTTCTTCAGCGCGTCGATGAAACGCACCCTCGGGATCGCGCGAACCAAAGATCTGAACGGGCCATGGGCAATCGATCCCCTGCCGATTGTGTCGCCGGAAGAGCAGATTGAGAATTCTTCCCTGTATTTCGAGCCGGCGAACAAAACCTGGTTTCTGTTTACCAATCACATAGGGCTGGAAAAGTTCGAGTATACGGACGAAGTGTGGGTCTATTGGTCGCAGGACTTGAACCGGTGGGATGCCAAGTACAAAGCGGTCGTGCTCGATAGCACAAACTGCACATGGTCCAGGAAGTGCCTTGGTATGCCGTCCGTAATTCGGGCAGGCAACCGGCTGGCCACCTTTTACGACGCCCCCGGCGGCGACAGCACCAGCCATATGCGGCGGGACATCGGGCTTGCGTGGCTGGACTTGCCGTTGTCCCCGCCGGGCGAGTGAACCCAAGTCGGTTCATACTACGCCGCCTTCGATGCCCTCGTTCGGTTTGGCAACATGCGGCGCGCCAAGGACTTCCGGCGGCTCCCAACAATGTTCTTGCCAGGACGCTACTGCTATGGTAGTATGCGGTTAGGTAGTGTAAGGGCCAATTGTCGTACCGGGGGGGACGGCATGGCGCGCTGAATGAATGAGGGATGGCGGCTATGAGAAGGGGGAAGATGTTCGATTGCCTCTCCCAGCTTGGCGAGGCTTGCATTCATGGCGATTTCGCCACACTCCCCATTGATCGTTTTTCGCCGATTCGCTCATTTCTACACGGGGATATTGTCGAACGCAGTTGAGCCTGGGGCGGCCAATAGGCTTGGCCAGGAGCGCTTGGCGGACTGTCAAGCGGTTGCGGGCCAGTCATGGACGCCGAAAAGTAACAGGGGGCCGCATTATGAAGCTTTCGAGCCTCGCGATTCTGGTCTTGGGGGTAGCGCTTGCCGCGCCGGCCATTGCGCTGGACGTTCCGTTGACCTATGCCGCTTATCCCGCGCAGCAGAATGAATTCCACCCGTTCGGAGCCCAGCACATCCAGACGTCCGCGACCATTCCGGCGGGAGAATGGAAGTTGCCTCCGCTGGTCGGCAAGGTTCCGCTGTACGGGCTTGCCAATTTCGGGGATAAGAAGTACCTGATGATCCTGGACTTCACGGCTGCGTCGGACAAGTTCTACTCGCGTCTCCTGTTCGATGCCAATGCGAACAGCGACCTCACGGACGACCCCGTACTGGAAGGCAAGAGCTCGATCCAGAACAACGGGCAATACGTGTCCGTGCAGATTCAAAAAGCCGTCGAGATCGACGTTTCCATCGCCGACGCCAAAGTTCGTTTCAGTTTCCGCCCTCAAGTGAACGGATGGTTCCAAAGTGCTTCTCCGGACATGTCCAAGCCGGAGAACCTTCAGAACATCAACTTGTACCTGAGCACGAATTGCTCCTACAAGGGCGAATTCGACCATGAAGGTATGCACTATCGCATCGAGTTGGGCGACCGCAACGCAAATGCCCGCTTCGATGATGTCGTCGAGGTGCCGACCGACATGCAACGCGAAGACCGGTTGTACGGCATGGGCGACGGGTTCTACATAAGCTCTGACACGAAGAGCGACTACTACAACGAGATGAGCCTTGGGGACAAACTCGTCCTGGGAGAAAGCGTCTTTCAGGTTCGCGTAAGCACCCCCGAGTCGAAGCTCACCTTGACCCCGATTACCGAGAACCTTTCATCGATCAGGATTCCGATGGCCGTTGAACGCATCGTCCTGCTGGATGGTGACTTCAAGAACGGGATCATGATGTTTCGCCCGGGCAAGGTCGCAAAAGTCCCCGAAGGCGAATACCGGATGCTGTCATATCAGGCGTTGCGCAACGACAAAGAAGGCGACCTGTGGCGTTTGAACGCCATGGGGTCGAGGAAGACCGAACCTGCAAGCGTGAAGAAAGGCAGCAGCGCCGTGCTCGCCCTGGGCGAGCCGTATCGCCCGCTCGTGGAAATCCCGGAATGGGCCCGCAACAACATGCAGAACGGGGCCAAAGAAGTTCAAATTTCCTTCGAGATACGCGGAAAAGGCGGCGAGATTGTGTCGGACTTGTCCCGCATTCAAGGCAACAAGTCGAAGATCCCCATGTCCGCGAAGAATTCCTCGCGCCCAAAGGAACCGACGTACAAGATCGTCAAAAAGGACGGCGAAGTGGCCAGACAAGGCCAGTTCGAGTATGGGTGAGGATTCAGCTGCTCGGCCACATGGAGTGGCTACAAGAAAGACGAGAAGTATAACGTGTTGTGCACCTTTGTTGCCGGACCTTTCGAGACGAAGATTAAGGCGTTGCCTCTGGAATTCTAAGAGAGCGCATTTGAACGGGAGAGGGTGGCGCGAGTGTCACCCTCTCCCGATTTTGAGAACGGCGCAATCGGCGTGAACGCCGAGCGAAACATACAAGCACTGGAACAGGCGCGATGAGAATCGTCACGTTGGCCGTGTTTCTCTTCGGCATCTGCGCATATGCCGGGGCGTTGGATGTCCACTTGAACTTCCAGCAGTACTCGGATGGGAGTGCGACTTCCATGCCGTGGAGCGCCGCCCGGATTCCCTTTGCAAAGCAACCGCCCGCGGGCGATTGGAAACTGCCTCCGCTCAAGAGTAAGACTCCGGCTTACGCAATGCTGAAGCTTGGCGATGCGGAATTCCTGATTGTCTTGGACAGCCGTTCAGCCGCTGACTCGTTTTACAACCGCCTCCACTTCGACGCCAATGGCAACCGCGACTTGACGGACGATCCAGAGGTGAACGTGGAGGCCAGCTACAGTTGGTGGGACGCCTATGCGAACATTCGCACGACCCCTCCGCTCAAGGTCTCCCTTCCGGCTAACGGACAAAGCGCGCCCTACTCGTTCATGATCCAAGCGTACTGCAACTTCACCGGGTATTCTACAAG
>JBHEKO010000390.1:0-4523 GCA_041859475.1 Candidatus Hydrogenedentales bacterium | reverse complement strand
GTCCGCAACGGGGGCCGCACTGAGGCCCAACGTCGCATCGATGGCGGGGTCACGCACTTCCTGGCGCAGGAGAGGTTTCTTCTCCGCAAGCACGCGAAGTACGATGTCGGCAAATCCCGATCCCAGCTTCTGAACGCTTCGTCCCAGAATTTCGTTCGCCCGGATTTGCAGAATTCGCTCCGCGCTTTCGTTCATCATGGCGATATTTCGCGAACGGTCGATGACCACAACACCGGAGGTGATGTTGGACATGACTGCCTTTAAGTGGCCTTGCTGTTGGGCGACGCTGCGGTGGAGAGCCGCATTCTCGAGGGCGGTGCTTGCACCGCGCCCGAACAGGGCGAGCAGTTCACGCTCCTCCGAGGAGTATTCGCGACCGGAGCCCTTCTCGCCCACGAGAAGCGCGCCGACGACATGACCGCCGCACATGAGCGGCACGCCCAGCCGTGCGCCCAACAAATGCATTTCCTTAATCGCGGCTCCGGACACGCGTCCTGCATGACGGTCGATGAGGCACGAGTTTTCTTCGAACCAGCGGAGGAGACCGCTGGAAAAATCGAGCCGAAGCGAGCGCGTCACGCTCGCGGAAATCCCTTGGCTTGCCGCGACGTATACCGCTCCGTCCCGCTCGCGCAGCACCGCGCTTCGTACGGGATCGAAGACATCCACGAGCGCATCCGCCAAGATCTGGTCCAGACGCTTCGGGTCGTCGAGTTCGTTCATGGCGCGATTTAGCCAGCGCATACACGTTTGGTACTGCGTCAGAGCGGGGGACGCCGCGATGGGGTCGGCCGGGGCAGGCTCCGAGGGGGCCGGTTCGGCCTGGAGAGCGAAGACCTCATTCAGGAGTCCAATCAGGTCTTCGCACGAGAAGGGTTTGCTGAGGCTTGCTCGCGCTCCGGCCAATACGAAATCGGCACGGGTTTCAGGGTCGCTTCGCGAAGACAAGGCGAGAATTGGGATTTGGGGGGCTACCTGACGGAACCTGCGCACGGCTGCCACGCCCAGGGATGGCGTGTCGTCCAGGATGACCGCATCCGCATGCACGGAAATAAGCCGCCGAAGGGCTTCTTCGATGCCCGGTTCCACCAGCACCAGACAGGAATCTTGCAAGGCGGCGGTTAGTGCCTCGCGAATGCCTCTATCTTCCGCGACGACTAGTACTACATTCATCCGTTATACGCCCCGCATCTCGGCCACTAGGCCGATTTGGGGCAATGTGATTATGAACGTAGTACCTTCTCCCGGAGCGCTCTCGACGTATATGTCGCCTTGGTGCTCCGTGACAATCCCGTGCACAACCGAAAGCCCCAGTCCCGTTCCATCGTGCTTCGTCGTGTAAAACGGCGTAAAGATCCGATCGAGGCTGTCACTGTGTACCCCACAGCCGGTGTCCGAGACCGATATCTTCACACACTCAACTTCAGGCAGCGGATCATACCCATGCCGCCGAAGCCGCATATGGCCATGCTCCACTTTGATGCGCAAGGTGCGAGTCTTGCTTTCGCTCATGGCGTCTATGGCGTTTAGCACCAGATTCAAGAATACCTGATGAAGCTGCTGCTCGTCTCCATAGACTTCCACATGCGCCGACGAAAATTCCATTTCGACGGCGACGCACTCCTTACGCGTCTGGTTCTCAACGAGTGTGAGAACTTCCTCGATAATAGCACGGAGGTTCTGCGGAGCAAAACTCGCCGGTCTGGGGCGGGCGAAGTGCAAAAGTCGGGTCACGATAGAGTCGATGCGTTCCACTTCGTGCGGAACGATATCGGAGAAGGTCGTTCTGAAGTCGGGGTCGTTGTACCGGTCTAGCAGTAGTTGCGTAAACGTCTTAATGGAGACCAAGGGATTCTTGATTTCGTGGGCCATCCCGGCCGCCAGCGTGCCTATGGACGAGAGCCTGTGCGCCCGCTGGACATTCTGTTCGAGGCGCTTTACTTGAGAGAGGTCGTAGACGACTACCATTGCCCCGGTGAGTTCGTTGTCGCTGGAGGTCAGGCACGAAGAAGAAATCACCACCGGCACGCGCTCTCCGTTGGGATGCGAAATAATCGTCTCGAAGTCTCCAATGGCGCGCCGGTCGCGTATTGTCTGCTCAAGAATGCGGGCCACCTGCGGATTGACGCTCTGAATACTTCTTCCAACCGTGATCGGCCCCAGGACGTCGGTGGCGCAGCGGTTGACCATGGTCACTTGACCTTCCGTATCCACGGCAACCACGCCGCCCCGCATGCTGCTGAGGATGCGCGAGCGGTGCAGATTTGCTTCCTCGAGCTGCTTGTACAGCCGGGCGTTCTCGATGGCGGTAGCGAGTGGCGTCGCCAGTGCGGTAAACACCATAACGTCGTCCGCGGTATAGATATCGTGAGAGCGCTTCTGGCCTAACGTCATGATCCCAACCAAGCCGGTCGTTCGCTTGAGGGGGAGGCAGAGGTAGGCATCGTTCTCCGCCAATATTTCCGCGATCCGGGCCCGCTCTTCCGTTAGCCTCGCGTGAACGAGTTCTTCGAGCACCAAGGGGCCGGGATGGGCGCGCACATAGTCGGCCAGAACCGCGAAGTCGCGCGTGCTCTTCCCCCTTTCTTCGGGGTCGCTGGAGTACTCGACTGTGAGCAGAGAATCGTCTTTTTCGTCCACAAGCAACACGCGGATGATGGAAGCGCCGACGGTGTTCTGGATGTCGTCACTGACCGACTTCAGCAGCCGGTCGAATTGGACGATTTCGGCGGCCATTTGGCTTGTACGGGCCAGAAGGTGTTTGACATCGTATTGCCGCTTGAGGACTACGCGGTTGAGAATCAACTGAATCTGTTCCTTGAGGGGCTGCAACACAATTGCGACCACGAAGGCGGCGAGAACGGTGGGCAAGACGTCGCCGGGGCCGGTGGCCGAGCGAAACGCCCAGTGGACCAGTGAAATCGAACTCAAGAAGATAACGATCACGATTCCCGTGACGATTGCGTAGACGGTGGTTCGCGAGATGATCACCCAGATGTCCATGAGGTGGTAGCGGATCATGGCATAGGCAAAGGAAGCCATCATGAGCACGACGAACACAGGGCCATAGGCTTCGAGGGTGCGTACGCCCAAGGCGGGCGCGAGCACGTTTGTGAGCGTGCTGAAGACGGCCATCGAGAAGATGCCAAGCAGGACGTGCTGGATTTGGCGCCGCGCAATTCCCGAAGCTTGGCGGAGCTTTTTGATGAGGTTGGCGTGGACGGCGATGGCGGCAAAGGCGTAGAGGGCCACGAAGACTTGGAAGATGGGGCCGTACTGCACCTCGACGTGGCGCGCCGGGTCCGGGCTCATGATGAGCGCTTCTATGTACCAGGAATGCCTAAGAAGCGCGGCAAGCACCAAGCAGGAGGCCGCGCAGTAGAAGAAGGCCAGCATCCATTTCCTGCCGTCGAAGCGGCCGCGGGGAAAGTAGCCAATGAATTGATAGAACGTGGCAGGGATGAAGCATGCGATTGCGAACGTAGCATGGAGCCAGAAGGAAGCGTCTTCCTGCCTCCTCGTATGGATGATGCTCAGGACGCCCAGGGTCCAAATGGCAAGATGGGTGCAGAGTACGGCAAACGCGACATGCGTGGCGCGGCGGTGATTTCGCACGAGCATTACGACCGCCATGCACAGCGACGATGCCGCGGACAGGATGAGCAACGATGACGTTATGGTCAGTTCCATGGGATCAATTCATTTTTCGCAGCACCAGTGCGCTGTGATTTCCTCCAAAGCTGAGTGCAGTCACGAGAGAGGTCTGAATGTCGTTGTAACGGGCGCGCAACGGCACGAAATCCAAATCGCATTCGGGGTCCGGCTCCTCCAGATTGATGGTCGGCGGGACAATTCCGCGCGCCATGGTCAGCACGGATGCCCCTACGCTCCAGATGCCGCCCACGGAGTACGGTTGGCCGGTCATCGACTTGGTTGCTGAAATGGGGAGCCGATAGGCATGTTGTCCGAACACCTGCTTGTAAGCGCGGACTTCGCTACGGTCGTACATCTTGATTCCGACGCCATGACAAATGGCTCCGTCAATGTCTTGAGGCGCCAAGCCACCTTCCTTAAAGGCCGATGCAATCGCGCGCGCGAGTGCTGCCCCTTCTTTGTCGATTAAGAGGGGATTCTGTCCTTCCGTGGAGGTTCCATACCCGACGACCTCGGCGAAGATTGGGGCCCCTCGCGCCCGTGCATGCCCCAGCCGTTCAACCACGATGGCTCCCGCGCCTTCGCTCAAGACGATGCCGTCGCTCACCCGGTCGAATGGACGCATAGCCTTTTCCGGCTCGTCGTTTCGAGAGGAGAGAATGCCCATGGAGCACGTGGCTGCCAACGTGAGGAGAGTGAGCGGAGCTTCGGTAGCCCCTACCACGGCCGCGTCGGCCAACCCGCTGCGCAATTGGACCGCTGCCCAATTGATAAGGTCCAATCCCACGGCGCATCCACTGGAGAAGGTCGCGGCAGGACCGCGGAACTTGAACTCCGCGCTCACATTGGCCGTTGCGGCGTGGGCGGAC
>JBHEKO010000291.1:0-3600 GCA_041859475.1 Candidatus Hydrogenedentales bacterium | reverse complement strand
CCCCTTGGGGGACGCGAGCGGCTGGCCGGATATCCCGTACATGCGCTGGTGGAATTGACGGTGGATGAATAATGACGACTAAGTACATACCCGGAACCGACATTCGAATCGTTCGTGAGCCCGAGCGGGGGCGCTTCAAATACGGCCTGTTCGATTTCGACGGCACGGTCAGCTTGATGCGCGAAGGCTGGCAGCAAGTGATGGGCCCCTTGTGCGTGGAGATGATCTGCGGCGAGCACGCGCCGACGCCGGACGTCGAAAGAGACGTCGAGGACTACATTGCCGAATCGACGGGCATCAACACCATCCTTCAGATGGAACACCTTGTGAAGATGGTCCGTGAACGCGGACTCGTGCCCGAGGACAAGATACTCGACGCACACGGCTACAAGGCCATCTACAACGACCGCCTCATGGTGCGCGTGCGAGAGCGCATTGCGCGCTTGCAGTCGGGCGATTTGCCGGTCGAAGAAGTGACGGTCAAGGGTTCGCTCGATTTCGTGAAGGCCCTGTTCGACCGAGGCCTTGAGATGTATATCTTCAGCGGCACGGACATCGAAGATGTCCAGAACGAATCGAAGCTGGTCGGCGCGGCACAGTATTTCAAGGAAGTCTGGGGCGCACTTCGCACCTACGCGGAAAGCAACAAAGAGAAGATCATCAAGAACATCATCGCGCAGCACGACCTGCACGGGTCGGAAGTGCTGGTGGTGGGCGACGGGCCCGTGGAGATTCGCCTCGCGCATGAACACGGCTGCGTTTCCGTGGGCGTGT
Organism: Candidatus Hydrogenedentales bacterium; assembly: GCA_041859475.1. GTDB lineage: Bacteria > Hydrogenedentota > Hydrogenedentia > Hydrogenedentales > SLHB01 > JAIBAQ01. The sequence continues at coordinate 2,826 of JBHEKO010000291.1, read as the reverse complement.
GCTCGGACGAACTGCGCGGCTTCGGTTGGAACGAGGAAAAAGTGGAGCGCCTTACCAAGGCCGGAGCAGATATACTGGTCGCAGATTTCGGCGAAGCGGAAGCGCTCATCGAGTATTTGTTTCCGTCGTAAGACGAGAAAGTCTGCAAGCCCCAAGAAACCAGTGAGGTGTCTTGTAATGGGGCTGGAACTCACGGAAATCATGTTGGCCGTCGAAGAAGAGTTCGAAGTCCGGAAGGATGACGAGTTTGTAGACTTGCGGACAGTTGGCGGACTCTACAATTGGATATGCGAGCAGGTTGCAACGCGTCCCTATCACAAATGCCGACGTCTTGCCGCGTTTCTAAGAACACGAAGGGCCTTGGCAGAGTTCTCTGGAAAGGCCGCGCGCCAGATTTCACTGGATACGCCGCTTGAGATGATCGTTCCGCGGAGGAGAAGACGCAAGGCGTGGAAGGAGTTGGAGCAGTCGCTCGAACACAACTTGCCTCCGCTGGAACGCCCGCGTCCCATCAACTGGTTGAATGCTGGCTTGACTCTGGTGTTCATGCTGACCCTGATGCCTATGGCCGCAATTCTGATTGTAACCGCGAGTTCGCTCACCGACTTGTTCGGTGGTGTCTTTGTTGCTTTTGTAATCCTCTTTTTCTGTACACCACTCTTTGCGTTCGTTCTCGAAGGTTTCACACTCCCATTTGCGCGTATTATACCTTCCGGGTGTGCAACTCCTCGGTCGATAGTTCTCAACACTACCCGAGGCGAGTTGGCAACGCCAGCGCGAGAGCGAACTCCTGAAGAGATCTGGTCCACCTTAGTCGACATCATCTCCACAAAACTCGACGTCAAACCCGAAGTGCTCACCGCGGATACGCGGTTCACGGAAGACCTTGAGGCATATTGATGTCGCAACCACCTCTCGAAGGCACTCTCGAAACGTGCGTGTACGCCGGCGATCTTGAGGCGGCGGAGCGCTTCTATCGTGATGTTATCGGCCTGGAAGTCTATGCGAAGATGGAAGGGCGGCACGTTTTCTTTCGTTGCGGTAAAGGCATGTTTCTCGTGTTCAATCCCGAGGCGACGGCGGTAAAGGGGACGCCCTTTCCGGTACACGGCGCAGTCGGGCCCGGGCACGCAGCCTTTGAAGTTTCGCCCGAATCGTTGGATGCGTGGCGCGCGCGACTGAGCGGCGCGGGCGTGACCATCGAGACGGAAATCGATTGGCCCAACGGCGGCCATTCGATTTATTTTCGCGATCCCGCTGGAAACAGCATCGAGTTGGCCACGCGACAAACGTGGTCGTGACAAGTTAAACGCAAGGCAATCCTGGGAGACGGTCCATGATGAATCGTATCTGGCGAGATCTGTCGTGTCTGGTCGTAATCGCAGCCGTGACATCCGTCGCAGGGATGGCGTGGGCGCAGGCACCGGAAGAAACCAAAGAGCAGCGCGACGCGCGCATGGCCTGGTGGCGCGAGGCCAAGTTTGGCATGTTCATTCATTGGGGCCTCTATGCCGTTCCTGCCGGCGTCTGGAAAGACAAGCCGGTGGACAACGCAGGCGAATGGATCATGTTCAACGGGAAGATTCCCGTAACGGATTATGAGCCGCTGCTTGAGCAGTTCAACCCAGTGAAGTTCAACGCGGACGAGTGGGTGGCGCTTGCCAAGAACGCGGGGATGAAGTACATCGTCATCACGAGCAAGCATCACGATGGGTTCGCCCTTTTCGACAGCGCAGTCTCGGAGTACGACGTCATGAGTACGCCGTTCAAACGCGACATCATGAAGGAGCTTTCCGAGGCGACCCACCGCGAGAACCTAACCATGTGTTGGTACCACTCGATTCTCGACTGGCATCACCCCGACTACCTTCCGCGCGGCGAAGGCAGCCCCCGCCCGTGGGACACGCGGCCCACGGAAGGCGCGGACCTCAATCGTTATATCACGTATATGGAAGGCCAGCTCAAGGAGTTGTTGACGAAGTACGGACCCATCGGTGTGATCTGGTTCGACGGCGGTTGGGAGCACAAGCCCGAAGAATTGCGCGCGAACGAAGTGGTCGCGATGATCCGCGGCATACAGCCGAACATCATCATCAACAATCGCATTCAGATCCCCCAGGATTACGACACGCCCGAACAGTACATTCCGCCGACAGGCATCCCCGGCCGCGACTGGGGAGTCTGCATGACGATGAACGACACGTGGGGATTCAAATCCGCGGACACGAACTGGAAGTCGAACGAGGACCTCATCCGCAAGCTCGTGGACATCGTGAGCAAAGGCGGCAACTTCCTGCTGAACGTCGGCCCGACGGCCGAGGGGTTGATTCCGGATGCGAGTATCGAACGATTGAAAGCCATGGGCGATTGGATGAAGGTCAATAGCGAGAGCATCTACGGCACGACGGCAAGCCCTTTCCGGCGGCTGCCGTGGGGCCGTTGCACGAGCAAACCCGGAGTGCTTTACCTCCACGTGTTCGATTGGCCCGCCAATGGCGAACTTGTCGTGCCGGGATTGACGAACGAAGTCAAGAAGGCCTATCTGTTGTCCGATGCCGGTCGCGCCGCGCTGAAGACGGTGAAGGCCGATGACCGCGTGACGGTGTCCGTACCCGCGAAGGCGCCCGATGCGATCGCGTCGGTGGTAGCCCTGGAGATCGACGGGGCGCCAAACGTCGTCGAGTCCCCCATCATGGCCGACGCGAAAGGCGAATTGGTGTTGCATGCCGTCGACGCGACCGTTCACGGCACGACGGCCCGGTATCAGACCGACGGGCATAAGGTCGACGACATCGGGTTCTGGACCAATCCCGCGGACACCGTGAG
>JBHEKO010000511.1:0-7505 GCA_041859475.1 Candidatus Hydrogenedentales bacterium | reverse complement strand
ATTGATGATCCCGGCAAAGATAATGCCCATGATGCCGTCCCAACGCGACCGCGCACCGAGCACGCGTTGCACCATCACCTGGTTGGTCGCGGAGTAAAACGTGAACAGGCCGAGCGTTCCCGCGAGGATGCCGAGGAAGGGTGCGAGTTCGTCTCCGGGTGGCCGGTACAGGTGGAACCGCTCCGGATTGGCGGCCTCCATCGCGGCCCAGCCTCCGGGGATCTTGTTGAGCGCGACAAAGAAGAGGATGAGCCCGCCGCCGATGAGCATGATGCACTGCACCGCGTCCGTCCACACGACGGACATCAGTCCACCCTTCACGGTGTAGAGCGCCACGAGCAGCACGGTCAACCAAAGGACGATATAGAAGTTGACTCCGGTGAGGCGCTCGAACGTCAACGCGCCTCCATAGAATACGGGAACCATGAAGACGAAGACGTAGGCGAAGAGCATCACGTAGGTGTAGATATTGCCGCACGCGGGACTGAACCGGCGCGTGAGAAGTTCGGGGACGGTCGACAAACGGTTGCGCAGGTAGATGGGAATGAACACGACAATGAGAATGCCGTACACCGGCATCGCCCACCATTCCCAGTTCGCGATGCCCATTCCGTGTTGGTAGGCCTGGCCCGCCGTGCCGACGATCTGTTCGCTCGATACGCTCGTGGAAACAAAGGCCGCGCCGATGATGTACCACGGCAAACGGCCCGATGCGAGGAAGTAATCGCGCGCAGTATCGCCCTGCTTACGCGAAGTCCACAGCCCCACCACAACAACGATGGTCAAAGACAAGACAATGACCGCGACGTCCAGGCTGTTCAGTTCAAATGCCAAGTCGAATACTCCTCTCCCCCGCGCTGCTTAGGCCTGCAAACCCGTCGTGTTCACTTCGAGCCGTTCGTTCCGTCGAATCATATCGTCCCAGGTGAGCAACTCGCCTCTCCGGCACGCTTCACGCCCCAAGATCGTGGCCAACGTCGCGTTCACGCTGGGCTCGATGGTGGGATTGTCAAAAACGCCATTCACGATGCTCTTGTGAAACGTATCGATGTTGCGAATCGCGCCCTGCTGGTAGAGTTCCTTCACGTCGCCTCCGAATTCCTCCGCATTCTTCCCCACAAAACGAACGTTCGTGGAGTACCCCGTCTCCAAAAATCCTTCGAGGCAATGCGCGACGCATCCGCTTTGGAAGCCCATCCTGTTCTTCAGGTGCTCGCCGCGATGGTTCAGCAGCAGTCCATTCTCGAAGCGATACGTGATTGAGAAGATATCATGGGAATCGCCATGCGGGCCGGTGCGCGCAATCCTGGATTGGCCGGAGGCGCTGACGGGGTTTGCCTTGGCCATCCACAGCGCCACGTCAATGGCGTGAATACCCGCGTTGACGAAGTAGCCGCCGCCGATGTTGACGTCGTTGACCCACGTAAGGTGCTGCAAGCGGCTCTCGATGGTGTCCGTGAGCGGAGGGTCGTTGAACCCATCGTCGGTATACACGGAGCTCAACAGGCCAATGTCCCCGAGTTCGCCTTCGTGAAGTTTGCGAATCCCTTCGATAAACAGGGGTTCGGTGCGCGTCTGGAAATCGATGAGGAAGACCTTGCTGGACTGCGTAGCGCGTTTACCCGCCGCATCGACCGCCAGGCAGCCGGGCACGTCGCTCGCCAACGGCTTGGCCATATACACATGACACCCTGCGTCCACCGACGCGGTCGTGTGTTCGGGAAAACAATACGGTGGCGTCTCCAAGAACACGGCGTCGACGTTGCTCTTCAGAAGTTTCTGGTATCCGGACAGCCCACTGAATCTGCGCTTCTTGGGGACGCCCATCTCCTCGCCGGCGCGCTCCGCCACTTCGGGGAAGTAATCCGCGACCGCGGTGATCTCGAATCCACCGTGGTCTTTCACCATGTTCGCGATCATCCTGCCGCGACCACCTAGACCTACGATTCCGCACGCGATGCGCGCGTTGGCCTCGGAGCCTTTGGCAATGCTGGGTTTCATGATGGCGAAGGCCGTCGCGGCGGCGGCGGCGCGCCCGATGAACTGGCGGCGCGGCAATGTTCCGAAAGAACTCCCCGTCGTTTCTAACCTCATTGCAGACCCCTCCCGCATGTTCCCTGCATGCAATCCCCCAGCGCGCCTCGATGGCGCTCGACGGGTTGCGCCCCTTATTTAACCGGCATCCCCGCACTCAATGCGCGCCACGCATCCATCGACCGCTTCAAGTTCTCATGGACGTCGCCGCCGATTCCGTATCCCTGCAATCCGATGGGGCCCGCGTACTCCATCTCGCGCAGGATCGTCAAAAGCTCGCGAAGATCGAAGGTTCCCCGGTCCAAGGGTTGGATGAGCGTAGTCCAATCCGTGCCGCCAACATCGGTCCCGCTAACGGTAACCAGAAACAAATACGGTTTGGCCAACTCCAACTTGGTGCGAAGATTCTTGCCATCGACTTTGAACCAATGGCACAGGTTGAACGTCACGCCGACATCGGGACGATCCACCTTCTTCGCGACGCGAACCGCATCTTCCACCCGTTCGAGCCAGCAACCGGTATGCGGATAAAGCGCTATGCGCAGGCCACTTTCCTTGGCCATGTCCGCGATGCGCCGAATGACGTCAACTGCATGCTCATCGCCTGCCGGCGCCGAGACACCCTGTGCCTTGCTGGTCAGCGACAGCCACAGGAATGCGTCGCGTCCTTTGAGCGCTGCAATCGCTTGCTCCAGTCCCGGTTCCCACTGTGTCCCTTCGGGATCGATGTTCACCGTTGTATACACGGCGAAGAAGCGCAGGCCGCGCGCATCCAATTCCGTGAGCAATTCGGGGATGCCTTCAGTCCCGAGTTGGTCCGTGCCCGCGTACCCCAACTCCTTGACCATTTCCGCCTGGGATGCGAACGACTTGTGTTGTTCGTCGCGCGTCCCCGTGCACATCGCGAAAAAGGGATTCTTCATGGGAGCGTCATCGGCATAGGCGGCGCATACGCCACCCATCGCGATCGCGACACATAGGGCAACCGCGATGGGCGTCATCCAACGCATGTCCATGGAAGCCACTCCCTCTATTCGGTTTTTGCTGCGAGGCTAGAGTCCCCTGACGTCAAACCCCTTGCGATAGTCTCTTCGAAGATACTTGTTGGCCTCGCGGAAATTGGTGAACTTGAGCTTCTTCGCGTTCCATTCGAGGGTCTTCCCCGGGAAGCGGTTCGCGACATTCATCAACAACACAGCCTCCGCCATGGGGCCGGAAAAATCGAAGTTCGCGCCCGCAACCCCATTGCCCAACGCCGCTTCGACGAACTCGTGATAGTGATTCTTCGGTTCAAGTTTGGGCAGCGGATAGTTCGTGAATTTCTCCACGGGGAACAACTGCGGCGCTCCCACGTGAGGAATAAGGAGCGACCCGTCTTCGCCAATCAGCAGGGAGCCGCTGGGCGGAAACGCAAAGTCGTTGGGCAGATGAGGCGACACGTCTTTCGCGGGGAATTTGCCGCCGTCTCTCCAGGTCGCGGCGATGGTCTTGCCCGAGGTCAGCGCCGTGCCGGGAAACACGTAATTGGCAAGGGTCCACGCGGGCCACACTTCTTCGCTGACACATTCCGCCTCGCACGAGATGGTGAGCGGCGGGCCGATTTCGAGAGCGGTGAACACGGGATCGAAAATATGGCACCCGAAATCGCCGGTGGCTCCGCCGCCGAAATCGCGGTAACACCGCCACCAGAACGGATGGTAAAGCTCTTTCTTGTAGGGACGCTCCGGCGCGGTGCCCAACCACAGATTCCAATCGAGCGTCGACGGAATCGGGTCGCTGCCTTCGACGCGCTTCTTGTTCTCGCGCGTATAGATTGCCCCGCTCCAGGAGTGCCACTCCTTCACCTTGCCGATAGCGCCCTCTTTCAACCACTGCACGGCGGTGCGATAGAAGTCGTGCGCATGAATCTGGATGCCCATCTGCGTGGCCACGCCCTTCTTCCGCGCGGCCAAGGTCAGCTTGCGCGCCTCATAGACCTCGTGCGTCAACGGCTTCTCGCAATAGACGTGCTTGCCTTTGCGAATCGCGGTCATCGAGGCAGGAGCATGCGTGTGATCCGGCGTAGACACATTGACCGAATCGATCTTGTCTTCTTCCTTCTCCAGCATCTCACGCCAATCGCGATACAGCCGCGCGCCCGGGTACCTCTCGGAGGCCTTAGTCAAATTGGCTTGGTCGGTATCGCACAACGCGATGACATCGACCTTGCCACTACCAAAGATTTCGCCCAGGTCACTGGCCCCCTGGCCGCCCACGCCAATCGCCGCATGCTGCAACTTGCCCGAAGGAGGCGCGGCCAGACTCAGCCGTGGCAGAATCAGCGGAAAGGCAACGCCTACCGCGGCAGCCTGTTTGAGAAACGTTCTTCGGGTGACTTGCTGCTTCATGATGGAAACTCCGTGCTTTGCGATTTGGTAATTGACCGGCGCGCGCCCAATTACTGTGCACCGATTGCTGGCAACCGGCCTGATACCCCCTCTGACGCATGGTACGCGCGAACGCCATTGAATCTACAGTATTGGGTACGCGGGGCGCAATTGAGCGGTATCAACTACGAAAGGGCGTCCCGGATGTCGGACAACGTCGCCATCAACGTCATCGGGTTCAGCGGGCTCGGGCTGAATCCGAGCGCAAGGTCAATTCAACTTTACTCTCTTTTCAGATCTCCTTTCCTGTTTGCATTCTTTCGTCTGTTTCGTCTGTTTCGTGGTTCCAGCTCCACTCTCTTCGCTCGTCACTCTCCATCCGCGTCATCCGCGCTATCCGCGGTGAAGTCTCCCTTCGTTTCGGCTTCGCTGCGCTATGTTCATCCGTGGTCTCATTTCACCGCTACGTGTTTCCCGCCGCCACCCCCTTGAGTGCCACCCCCGAGTGGATTACACTGATTCCCAAAGTCACGGGGGGAGTCCCCATCATGGGAAAGGGATTTGCAGCGATGAAGAAGAACGAATCGAAAGCCCCGGCCAGGGCCGGCGCCATTTCGCGGCGGTCGTTTCTGCGGTCGTCGGCGATTGTGGCGGGAGCGGCGATTGGCGCGCCGGCGATTGTGCGCGGCCAGAATCTGAACAACCTGTTGAATATCGCGTTGATTGCCGTGGGCGGGCGCGGCGGCGGCAATCTTCAGTCGGTGCGCGAAGAGAACATCGTCGCCATTTGCGACGTGAACGGCAAGAACCTCGCCCGCGCCGCGGAGCAGTTTCCGCAGGCGTTGAAGTTCACGGATTTCCGCAAGATGTACGACGAGGCGGCGAGCAAGTTCGACGCGGTGGTGGTAAGCACCTGCGAGCATACGCACGCATTTGCGACGTTGCCGGCGCTGCAACTGGGCAAGCACGTCTATTGCGAGAAGCCGCTTGCCCACAACATCTGGGAGACGCGCATCATCCGCGAGGCCGCCGCGAAGGCGAAGGTCGCGACGCAGATGGGCACACAGATCCATGCGGAGAACAACTACCGCCGCGTGGTCGAGCTGATCAAGTCGGGGGCCATCGGTCCCGTGCGCGAGGCCCACGTATGGGTGTCGCGTACGTGGGGCTGGCAGCCGACGGAAGAAGACGCCAAGAAGTACGAGGACATCGTTTTTTCGAGCGAACGCCCGACGACGGCGGACCCGATTCCGGAAGGGCTCGATTGGGATCTGTGGTTGGGTCCGGCCCCGGTGCGGCCGTTCAACAATCTGTATTTCCCCGGCCCGAAGTGGTATCGCTGGTGGGAATGGGGCAGTGGCACGATGTCCGATCTGGGCAGCCACTGGAACGATTTGCCGTTCTGGGCGCTGGATTTGAAGGTTCCGTTGACCATCGAAGCGAGCGGACCTCCGGTTCATCCCGACCTTGCCCCGGCGTCGATGCAGGCGACCTACGAATACGGCGCGCGCGGCGACATGCCGCCCGTGAAATTGACGTGGTATCAGGGGCAGAACAAGCCGAAGATTTGGACGGACAAGGGCATCCCGCAATGGCCCGATGGCGCGCTGTTCATCGGCGACAAGGGCATGGTGCTGGCCGACTACGGAAAGCTAACCCTGCTGCCCGAAGACCAGTTCAAGGATTTCAAAGCGCCCGATCCGTTCATTCCGGATTCGTTGGGACATCACAAGGAATGGATCCACGCGTGCAAGACCGGCGAACCCACGACGTGTAACTTCGAGTATTCCGGTGCGTTGACCGAAGCGAACCATCTCGGCAACGTCGCGTATCGCGTCGGCAAGAAAATCCAGTGGGATCCCGAAAAGCTGAAAGCGACCAATGCGCCCGAGGCGGACAAGTTCATTAAGCGCGAGTACCGCGAGCCGTTCGTGTTCAAGGCGTAACCATTTCTTGAGTTAGCCGTATGCCCGTCATGCGCCCCGAAGGGTCATGACGGGCTTCTTTTGTGTGTGCGCAGACTGCGCGTGGGCGTGTCGCAATCAAAAGGACATACCGGCCGGATCCGGCGGATCGGTCAGATGAAGAATTCCCGCGGACGTTTCGGCGATACTTCACGGACGTTTCGGCGAAACGTCCCTACCTGAAGGCGGTCGTCGCCTATTTCAGGCGGCTTAGCACCTTGTCCTGATAGCGCTCGGCATACACGGGACTTTTCGCGCGAATGTCGGCGGGGTACTGTTGCTCCAGCGTCTGAAGCGCCGCGATGCGCTCGGGCGTGGGCGGATGGGACGAGATGAACTTGAGCAGTCCGGCGCTGCCACCCTGTTTTTCGGTGGCATTCATCTTTTCCATGAAGCTCACCATGGCGTCGGGCTGGTAGCCCGCTCGCCACAGGAAGTCCATTCCCATCCGGTCGGCTTCGTTTTCCTGGGTCCGGCTGAATTTGGATTCGCCCAAGGTGGCCATAATCTGGGCCATCAGTTCCGCGTTCGCCGAGGGGCTGTCGCCGAGAATCAGGCTCGCGACGAGGCTGTACCCGTACTGGCGCGTCATGCTTTCGCCGTGATGGTGCGCGGCCACGTGTGCAATTTCATGCCCCATCACGGAAGCAAGCTCCGCTTCGTTTGAGCAGAGCTTCATCAGCCCCGTGTAAATGTACATATGCCCCCCCGGCAACGCGAAAGCGTTGACCGTCTTCGGATTGTCGATAACCGTGAACTTGTACGGAACATCCGTGCGCGGGGACTGCTTCGCGATGCGCGCGCCCATCTCCTGCACATAGGCCTGAATTCCGGGGTCGTTGAGAATCTTCTCTTTCTTCTCGATTTCGGCCGCGACCTTGTCGCCGAGGGCAACCTCTTCCTGCGTCGATAGGATATTGAACTTCTCGCCCCCCTCCGTCGTTACGCATCCCGATATGGGCATCAGCAGGAGCAGACAAAGACAAGAAGCGACGGACGTGTGCAGTAGCGTTTTCATAGCAGGACGTCTCCTTCGAATGAACCTCGACTACTCCGCCTGGATGGCGTTCCGGCTGCGGCCATTCGCCGAAGCCAGGATTTCTTCCAACGCGCCGAGCAACGCGTTTATTTCCGAATCGGT
>JBHEKO010000118.1:0-2692 GCA_041859475.1 Candidatus Hydrogenedentales bacterium | reverse complement strand
CGATTACCTGTCGAAAAACAGAATCGACTTCGTTCTCATGAGTGGCTCATAACGACACATCGACGAACAAAAGCACCGCCGCAAGGAAAGACAAACGGCCGCTGGCACAACAAGATGTTCGCGGCAGGGCCTCATTGATTCAGATTGATGGACTTCGCCGGGATGCAGATCAAATCAGCCCGGACATGCCCGCCGTGATCGGTGCTGCATAAGGCATAGACCGAACCGTCTCCTCCAAGCGCGATCGAATTGACATTCAACGGGCGCTGGCCATCGCTCAAGAAAACCGCCCCGTGGTCGATGTACTTGGCGGCCGGGATGTCATACGTTATCAGGTGCAGGTCTTCGCGTCCTTTCGCCTCGCCCTTTCCTGTGCTGTCCTTGCCGGTTACGCGCTTCCCGTCTTCGTAGATGGGTCCACCCGTGAGGTAATAGAGCGTCCTTCCGTCGGGTCCCAACGTGAAGCCAAGATAACCGTAACTGAACTGGTCGTACATGCCGCTGCGCTTCGACGGCAACGACGTTAGACGGTCGAGCACTTCAATACGCTCCGCTTTCGGATCGAAGCGGAACAAGTAACCCGAGTTACCATGGACGCCGTAAAACGCCTTCTCCTGCGCGCACCAGACGACCTGTCGCCAGTTGTAGCCCATGTGGCCCGGTGCACTTGGGTTGTACAAGCCGAAGTAATCCTTCTTCATGGTGTCGCCTTTGACGGCTTCGATGGCCTGGCGCTCATAGTCGTAGCGGAAAATCGCGCCGTCACCCGTGGTGAAGTACGCAGCGCCGTCATCGGGATTGACTGCGATCGATCGGCAAATGGTCCGGTATCGGTCGCCCTTTCCGCTTTCGCCGTCAAGACAGGTCGGCCCCAGGTCTTTTATCTCTTTCGTCGCCACGTCGCACGTAACGAAATGACCGGTGGGCCAGGTGAGTCCGTAGAGCCGCCCGCGCTGGACGTCCATACTCATCGCAATGATTCCCTCGCCCTCTCGCGCCTTTCCAAAATCCTCGACCTTACCGGTCGCGAGATCGTAGGCCAGGAAATGCCCGCCCTGATACGGCTTCCAACCTGCTGGCGGCGGTCCAATCATCTCCGTGTCGTTGACGAACACGTAGTAACCGTTGTGCGTACTGAAGTAGAGCTTCCCCTGATACTCCCGGAAATTGCAGTGGCTCTTGCCCTGCGCGACGGCCTTCATGTCCTTTTCGCCGCACATCTCCGTCAGGTCGCCAATATCCGTAATCTTCTTCGTCACCGGGTCGAAACTGAACATCCGCGCGGCCACATCGTGGACCGTGGTGCACAGCACATAGTAGATCTTCCCATCGCTGCCTGTGCCCATGCCGTTGTACGTGTCATGGCCTTGCATGAAGCCGGAATCGTAGCCGTCGGCGATCAGTTTCGGCGGGTTGTAGACGGACTCCTCGGCGAGTGAAGGCGCGGCCAATAGAATCGCCGCGACAAAGAACATGCCCAGCAGTCTGGTTGATGGATGCGTTCGTTCCGCGATCATGTGAATGACCTCATCGCAAGAAGCGACTTCCTCGTTATCCGGTTGTCTCTCTTGAAGCAGACGCCGGTGACCGGCCCCCAAATCGGATTATTGCACATCGCAAACTTCTGGGACCAAATGGGCTACTTCCCCACACATCTGTCCATCCGGTCACGCCAGTCCTTCAGAAAGGCTTCGCGCCACACATTGACCGATTTTGCCCCTTGGTACTTTCCCTCTGCCGTGTCGGCGGCAGTTGAATCCGTCCAGTAATGGGGGCCATGATCGGTCTTGACGAAACTCCCGCCCCAATGTTGAGCAGTGGGATCGCTGGCATCGCCCCTCAGCAAATAGAGCACACTTGGCGAGTCCCCCATCTTGATCGCGTCCAATTTGGCAACGAGAAAATCCCCAAGCGCGCCATGACCTCGCACGTGCTGATCGAGAAACCCCTTATTGCCCCACTCGCCGTCCTGATGTCCGCCAACGTACATCCCGCGAAAGGTCGTGTCGGCTTCAATCCACCACAAATCCGGATGTTCCCGAAACAGATAGTCGCGGGACGCACGGTCGCAGCCCGTGTTCCAAGAACCGATCGCGTAGATTCGCAGCTTGCTCCTGATGGACGGCGCATCGTGGACCCCTTGTGCAACATCCGTAATCGATCCCCAAACAAGAACGTACAACGGACGCTCGTCGTCCGCGCCCGCACGCTCGACCAGCCAACGGGATCCCTCCGTAGGCTGACTGAATCCTTCGGCTGGCGCGGGATCGATCGCGCCCTGCTTGACAAGCCCGCGCAACCGCTTCGGAGTTGGGTAATCCGCCGACGCCTTGCGCAAGTTGGGGAAGTCCTTCGCATACGCGTCAATGACATCGAGGATGTGCTGCGCCCGCCCTGCCTCCGGAGGAGATGAGATCAAACCCTCCACGTCGAACGCATCGGCATACAGCAGAAAATGCACCATCGACTGATAGTCGTCGTTATCCGAGCCGCCAATGTCGCTGGAAACCACGACACGAAACCGCTCGCCCGCCAACGCTCCTCCCGTCAGGCCCGATCCGCCTTCTGCCGCCCATGCGGAAGAAATTCCAAAGAACAGCAGAGGTAGCACCATCGCCCATGCCCGCACGCCAACACAACGGCGACGCCCCGGCTTCGCATCGACCTGCCAAACTTCGCAAAAGCGCGAATC
>JBHEKO010000689.1:0-4520 GCA_041859475.1 Candidatus Hydrogenedentales bacterium | reverse complement strand
CATCAAGCATCACTTCGTAGCCGCGGTACAACGGCTCGTCGTAGATTAAGCGCGTGCGCGGATTCGCAGCGACTTCAGGTTCGTTCAATGCTCCAATGACTTCGCGGCGAAAGTAATCGCGATACCATTTCGAACTCGTCTCCCACGAGGCCGCTGTCGTCTTGTCGGCTTTGGACCAGAACTCAGTCCGCTTGCGATCGCTGGCCCGAACGAGGAACTGCACATCGTCCACCAACTGCCGAAATTGCCGCTTCATGCGGGCGTCCGGATCGACCGGTGCGCCCGTTGCCTGCGGAAGCGCCGAGATACCCTGCATCTCTCCTGGCAACTCCAGCACCTTCGCGAACTTGGCGAGGGTCTCGTCGCACATGATTTTTCCATCGACCGGGCGCACCGAATCGACAAACGGCGTGTACCCATGCATTGACCTCAGACTCCGGGCGCGTTCCACTTCCGCCCAGACGGACCCGTAGTCCGGGGTATAGATCACGCCCGGCGCGCCGCCCCGCCGTCCCTCGCGAGCAGGCGGCGGTCCATCGACACGGGGGTGATCCGAGGCCTCGACGATGACCATGTGTGGCGCGGCAACCAACGCCAGTTCCGCATCGCCGAACTGCTGCAACAAGCCCCACACATTCCGGTAGATGGGTTCCATATAAAGATCTTCGCGTGCCCTGAAGTATCCCGACACGACCGTCGCATTGATGCGCGTTTCCAACGCCGCCGTGTAGAGGGCGACCAACCCGCCTTCGCCATATCCGGCTACGCCAATGGGTGTGCCCGGGTTGTCGGCGGCAAAACGGTCGAGCACGGCCTGGACCTTCTGGACTTCGTATCCAATGATGTGATGCCCCATTTCGAAGGCGGCGCGATAGATGTACTCGCGATGCGGCTGATTCGTCATGCTCACATCGGGATTGCCCGAATACGTGTCGCTACGATCAATCAGTGTCGGCACGACGACCCGGCATCCCGCCTCCGCAAGCTTGCACGCAAACTGCCTGTCCGCAGGCGCAGCGCCAACCAGCCCCGCAATCGACTCGGGCGTCCAGTCGCAATCCGGCAAGGCGACAATGCACGCGACCGGCTTGGCCTTGGGCTCCAACAGCAAGCCTTCGCCGTAGATCCCGCGCAACACGTGCCACCGCACGGCATACACGTCATAGGCATTGTGCGTTCCCACCAAGGCGGTTTGGCCCAAAGGCGCGACCTGTTCGAAGGGCCCCGTGTCGCGCGGCTCTTTGGCCCCGATGAGATAGGCGAGCCGCTGCCGGAAAGGCTCCATGGAATTATCGGTTCGGAAAGTCGCGGTGCCACTCGAAAAGGAATAGACCGTGTCGAAGCTCCGATTCATCGGAGAATTCATCAGTTTCCGCGAGAGATACGTGTCGATGCCGGATACCATGAGGGCGGCGAAATCACCGGTCAACTCAAGCGGAGCGGTATTCGGAAGGGATTCCGCGGGCGCTTGAGGGGCAATTGCGAGAATGGCCAACAGCGTTACTACGATCCGTGTTTTGGACAGCATGGCGGCGCTCCCTCTTCTTTTGGCGAATCTTGGCCAGAGCCTATCATGTCCCGGCGCAAACCGCTACTTGCGTACTACGGCCAAAAGGCCCCGAATTGGCCCCTCGTTCCAAGACTGTGACGGGGCGCCTTTACCTGCTATAATCGCCCGACTATTCTGCGGGCGGGGGCTCGACCTGCCGCATCTTGAGAACCGAAACACCTTTCCAGAAGGGGTCAAACAATGAGCTTTCCCATCGACGTAAGTGCGTACAAACCCTTGCCAATCAACCCGGACCAGAAGACCCTGACCCCGGAACAACTGGCCCAATTGCAGAAGAACGTACAGATCGTCCGCGATACGATCATTTTCTACACGGCCATCGCAGGCGTGAAAGGCTTGGCCGGCCACACCGGCGGCGCCTATAGCATCGTTCCGGAAGTGCTCATCGCGGACTGCTTCATGAAAGGAAGCGACAGCATCTATCCGGCGTTTTTCGACGAAGCCGGCCACCGCGTCGCCATCCAATACGCCATGTCGGCATTCAACGGCGAGATGCCCTTCGACAAGCTGTACCACTACCGCGAATTTGGCCAAGGCCTGTTCGGGCACCCCGAACTCGATCCGAAGCTTGGCGTGAAGTTCAGCTCGGGCCGCCTCGGCCACCTTTGGCCCTTCATTAACGGTGTCGCCATAGCCAATCCCGGCAAAACCGTATTCTTGTTCGGCAGCGACGGATCGCAACAAGAAGGCGACGATGCGGAAGCGGCGCGGTTGGCGGTCGCGCAGAAGCTGAACGTGAAGATCGTTGTCGACGACAACAACGTCACAATCTCCGGCCATCCGCAGGACTACCTTCCCGGCTACGACGTAGGCAAGACACTCGCCGGCCACGGCCTCCTGGTCGATACGGGCGAGGGCGAGAATCTCGAAGCGCTCTATGCCCGTATGCAGATGGCCGTCACGACGGCCGGTCCGGTGGCGTTGATCAACAAGCGGCTTATGGCTCCGGGCGTCCCCGGCATCGAGGGTGTGCACGCCGGCCACGATGTCATCAAGAAAGACTTGGCGGTCGACTACCTCACCAAGCGCGGACACACCGAGGCCGTCGAGTATCTGAACAGCATCAAAGTGCCGAAGACCAGCGTCTCGTTCCTGGGCAGCTCCACCGATTCCGCCAGCAACCGGACTGAGTTCGGCGCAATCGTCAACGGGATTCTGGCGAAGATGAGCCCGGAAGAGCGCAAAGAAAAGCTGCTCGTTATCGACAGCGACCTGGAAGGATCGACCGGCCTGAACGGCATTCGGAAAGCCTATCCCGAAGTCTGTATCAATGGCGGCGTTCAAGAGCGCGGGAACTTCTCCGCGGCGGCGGGCTTCGGGTTCGCGAAGGGAAAGCAAGGGATCTTCAGCACGTTCTCGGCCTTCCTGGAGATGATTATTTCCGAAGCGACCATGGCCCGGTTGAATGAGGCAAACGTAATCTGCCATTTCTCGCACGCAGGCGTCGACGAGATCGCGGACAATACCTGCCACTTCGGGATCAACCTGTTCTTCGCGAACAGTGGCCTGGAAGAAGTGGACCACACGCGCCTGTACTTCGCGGCGGATGCGCTGCAGCTCAAGGCAATTGTCGAGACCGTGTGGGACGATCCCGGCCTTCGCTTCATCTTCACCACGCGGTCCAAGGTCCCCTTCATTCTTCGAGGCAACGGCTCCAAATTCTTCTCCGAGGAAAACCGGTACCAATTCGTGCCGGGCAAGGACGAAGTGATCCGCAGCGGTAAGCGCGGGTACGTGGTTGCGTATGGCGAGATGCTGTATCGGGCGCTCGACGCCGTTGATCGCGCCCGCAACGAAGGCATCGACGTGGGTCTTATCAACAAGCCGACGTTGAACCTTGTCGATCCGGTGACCATTGACCTTATTGGACCGACGCACTTCGTATTGGTCGTCGAAGGCCAGAATCGTCAGACCGGTCTCGGGTGCCGATTCGGAAGCTGGCTGCTCGAAGCCGGGCATTCGCCCCGGTACGACTATATGGGCGTTGTGCGCCCCGGCAACGGCGGTACAAGCCAGCAGATTGCCACGCAGGGTCTTACGCCAAACGACATTCTTGGGTCAATCCGCGAATTGACGAAGTAAGCGCCGCCGTGGCGGAGCCGCCAAGGTTAAGGGCGATCGTGTAG
This sequence comes from Candidatus Hydrogenedentales bacterium, assembly GCA_041859475.1. GTDB lineage: Bacteria > Hydrogenedentota > Hydrogenedentia > Hydrogenedentales > SLHB01 > JAIBAQ01. Next base: position 824 of record JBHEKO010000689.1, on the reverse strand, counting down.
GATATCGCGCGCGATGGGGAGGAGTCGTCGGGCTTCTTTCCATCGCGCGCTTGTTTATTATGATCATCGGCGCGGGCATTCAAGGTACAAACGATACGGGAGCGCAGCGTGTACGATTTCATCGTGGTCGGGGCCGGTTCCGCGGGGTGCGTGCTGGCGAACAGGCTCAGCGAGAACCCCGACAGGAAGGTTCTGCTGCTCGAAGCGGGTCCTCGCGACTACAAGCGCATGATCCATATCCCCGCGGGTTTCCCGAAACTGTTTCGCACGAAATACGATTGGGCGTGCGAGACGGAGCCGGAGCCGGGCGCGGAAGGCCGAAAGATGTTCTGGCCGCGCGGCAAGGTCCTGGGTGGCAGCAGTTCGATAAACGCGATGATCTATATTCGCGGCAACCACCGCGACTACGACGCTTGGGCCGAAGCAGGCAACCGGGGATGGACCTTCGACGAATGCCTTCCCTACTTCAAGAAATCGGAACGCCAGAAGCGGGGTGCATCGCAATGGCACGGCGCGACCGGACCCCTTGGAGTGCGCGATCTAATAAGCCCCCATGTCCTTTCTCGGCGCTTCGTCGACGCGTGCGAGGCGGAAGGCGTTCCCCGCAATGATGATTTCAATGTGCCCCGTCAGGAAGGGGCGGGTCTATTCCAGGTCACCCAAACGGGCGCGCGTCGGTGCAGCACGGCGGCCGCGTTTATCGCTCCCATCGCGGAGCGCGAAAACCTGACGACTATCGCAAACGCTCGCGTGCTGCGCGTTCTGGTGGGTCAGGGGCGGGCCTTGGGCGTTGCCTACACGCACGATGGCGGAGAGCACGAGGC
>JBHEKO010000530.1:0-6457 GCA_041859475.1 Candidatus Hydrogenedentales bacterium | reverse complement strand
GTTTGCCATCATCGCGTAGGTGTCGATGTCGCTGTACTTCGGCGTGATGCCGCAGGAGATCGCGATGCCGCGCTTGGAACCCGGCACCGGACGAATAACGCCCGCGTCGCCGGGGCCGTCGTGGTCGATGCCCTGGAACTGTTTCAACACACTCTGTGCGAGCACTTCGTGGTCGTACATGCGCACGAAGGATTCTTTGCTGCACACGTTCAACGAACCGAGCACCGCCTTCAGGTCTTCGATGAGGTTCGCGCTCTCGACAACCACTTCCGGCTTGAGCTTCGGGGCTTGCGCCTTGGCTTTCAGGTGCATTCTCGGCACGCCGTCGTGGAGGAAATCCATGTCGAGCGCGGCGATCCGCTTGCTTTCGTGGAAGCATTCGAGCAATCCGGAGTTCGTAAATGTGCCGAGCACGGTCGCTTCGACGGCGCGGCGTTTCGCCAAGTCCATGAACGCGGTTTCGTGCTCCGGCGACACCGAGAGCGTCATGCGCTCCTGCGCTTCGGAGAGGAAGATTTCCCACGGCGCAAGGCCCGGATACTTGAGCGGTGCGCGGTCGAGATGCACTTCCGCGCCGCCCGAGGCCCGCGCCATTTCACCGATGCTCGACGACAATCCGCCTGCGCCGTCGTCGGTGATGCACGAGAACAGGGCCAAGTCGCGGGCTTCGATGATGAAGTCCGCCATTTTCTTTTGGGTGATGGCATCGCCGATCTGCACGGCGGTCGCGGGCGATCCTTCGTGCAATTCTTCGGAGGAGAACGTCGCGCCGTGGATGCCGTCTTTGCCGATACGGCCACCGCACATGACGATGAGGTCGCCGGGGCGCGCCCCTTTTTCGTGGCTCGGCTTGCCGGCGATCAGGGCGGGAATCAAGCCACCCGTGCCGCAAAACACCAAGGGCTTGCCGAGGAAGCGCTCGTTAAACACGATGGCGCCGTTCACATCGGGGATGCCGCTCTGATTGCCGCCGTCTTTCACGCCCTGATGCACGCCGCGCAGCACGCGCCGGGGATGCATGAGCCGCGGCGGGATTTCGCCTTCGTAGAAGGGCGACGCGAAGCAAAACACATCGGTGTTGAGGATGCACTTGCACCCCATGCCCGCACCGAGGATATCGCGGTTGACGCCGACAATGCCCGTGATGGCGCCGCAGTAGGGGTCCAACGCAGACGGGCTGTTGTGGGTCTCGACTTTGAGCGAGAAGTTCCACGTGTCGTCGAATTTGATGATACCCGCGTTGTCGTGAAACACGCTCACGAGCCAGCTCACCGTTTTGCTGACTTCGTCGGTGGTGGCTTTGACATAGCTCTTGAAGAGGCTGTCGATCTCGCGGGTCTTGCCATCTGCGTCTTCGTAGTCGATCTTCGCGTTGAAGATCTTGTGCTTGCAGTGTTCGGACCACGTCTGCGCGAGGATTTCCAGTTCGATATCCGTCGGCGATTCGGGAAGACCCGCCTTCGCGCGCGCCGCTTTGGTCTTGGGATCGCGGTAGTATTCGCGGATCGCTTTCATTTCGTCGAGTTCGAGCGCGAGCATTTTGTCGCGGCTCAACGATACGAGCGCGGCATCCGCGATTTCGAGATCGACGGTGTGCACGGCCACGTCGCTCCGATCCGTCACGACGGGCAAGCCCAGCAGGGTCTGGCCATCGAGCGACTGCATCTCGGCGGCGGACTTCACGACCCAGCGTTGGATGAGTTCGTTCGCGAGCAAGTCGCGCGCGATGCGTTCGCAGGACTTGGCGGTCACGCCGCCTTTGATTGCGTACAGCGTCGATTTGTAGACGGTTTCGTGTTCGTTCAGCGCGCGGCCGATGGTGTCGCCGATGCCTTCCGCGGAACTCTTGCCGACGTTGTCCGTCACGCCGGGACGGAAGCCGACTTCGATGACGAAGTCGTAGTCGCGCGCAAGCGATGCGTCGAGTGTGGACTCCTGGATGATCGGGTCCATGAACAGATCGGTGCGGACGCGGTCGAGCTCTTCCGGCGTGAAATCGCCAACGATAGTGTAGATGTCGAGCACGCGCACGTCGGCGACTTCGAGGGCGAGGTCCTCGGCGATGCGGCCGCGCGTCCCCAAGCCTGCCGGATCGGGAAGGTCGCGTTTCATGCCGACTTCGATTCGATGCGCGGCGACCGGCGGCGCCGTCTGTTCGCTAACCGGCATAACGAAGACTCCCCGTGTAATTCACTTTGTGATCGCCCGCAACGACGCGCCCGATGACGGTGCCTTCGCCGCCCGCTTGGCTCAGCGTGCGCAAGGCGCGATCCGCTTCCGCTTCGCTGACGATCACGAGGAACCCCATACCGAGGTTGAACGTGCGCAGCATCTCGCGCTCTTCCACGTCGCCATGCTCCCGCAAGAATCCGAAGATGTGCGGGACTTCCCACGCGGTGAGATCGATCAACGCGCCCGTGCCCTTCGGCAGCGCGCGCGGGAGGTTGTCCGTAATGCCGCCGCCGGTGATGTGCGCCATGCCTTTGATGCTGACAATCTTCATCAACAGCCGGACCAGCGTTGCATAGCTTCGGTGCGGTTCGAGCAGGGCCTCGCCGAGGGTCTTCCCCGCTCCAGGCACTTCGAGGTCGCACGACATTTTGGAGACGTCGAAGCAAATCTTGCGCGCCAGGCTGTAGCCGTTGGTGTGAAGGCCGCTTGAGGGCAGGCCGATAATGACGTCGCCCGGTTCGACGGTGGAACCGTCGACGATGCGTTTGCGGTCGACGACGCCGACGATGGTGCCGGAGATGTCGTATTCGCCTTCGTGATACATGCCCGGCATCTCGGCGGTTTCGCCGCCGATAAGGGCGCACCCCGCGTAGCGGCAGCCAATGGTCAGGCCACGGATGACTTCGACGACGACTTTGGGATCGAGCTTGCCGAAGGCGAGGTAGTCCAGGAAGAACAGCGGCCGCGCACCCTGGACGAGGATGTCGTTCACGCAATGCGCGACGAGGTCGACGCCGATCGTGTCATGTTTGTCCATCATGAAGGCGAGTTTGAGCTTGGTGCCCACGCCGTCCACGCTGGAAACGAGGATGGGTTCGTCCATCCCTTTGGTGTCGAGGCTGTACATGGCCCCGAAGGTGCCGATGTCGCACAGGACGCGATCGTCGAAGGTCTTGTTCACCATATCTTTAATTTGTCGGATGGCTTCGTCGGCGGCGTCGATATTTACGCCGGCGTCTTTGTAACTCAGCCGAGTCTTCTTTTCGCTCATTGCTCACTCCAAACGGTTCTTTTCGCAGCCTGAAGAGTACGATACGGGCCGGGCATTTATAATGCAAATGAAATGATTTAATATATGCCATAAGGAAATCTTATTGAGCGGAGACGAAGGATGACACTCGATAGTCTGCGGTGTTTTTGCGCGGTGGTGGATACGGGCAGTTTTCGCGCGGCGGCCGAGCGGGTGCTTCGTTCGCAGCCCGCCGTGAGCCAACAGATGAAGACGCTGGAGCGCGAGGTGGGCCATGTGCTGCTGGAGCGGGCGACGTGCAAGATGACGCCGTCCGGGGTGGCGTTGTATGCCCGCGCGAGCCGGCTACTGGCCGATGCCGATGCGCTGGCGCGGGAGCTGCGCGATTTCGACGAGTCGCGCGTGCGGGAATTGCGCCTGGGCACGAGCGACACGACGGCGTTGTACGTGCTGCCGCCGATCGTGCGCCAGTTTGCGCGGGCGTTGCCGCAGACGCGGCTGGTGATCGTGAACCGTCCGACGGAGGCCGTGGCGGATCAGGTGGCGCGCGGCGAACTCGACTTGGGTATCGTGACGCTGCCGGTGCGGCGCGCGGAGTTGGAGGAGCAGGAACTGTTCAAGCAGAACCTGGCGCTCGTCGTGCCGAAGCAGAGCGCGATCGGCAAGCGGAAGCGCGTCAACCTTCAGGACCTGAAAGGCGAATCGTTTTTGCTGTTGGACGAGCATACGCGGACGGGCATGCTGCTTCGCGAGCATTTCCGGGCGCACTCGTTCGAGCCGCAAATTGTGCTGGATAGCGGGAGCTTCGAGGTGATTAAGCGGTATGTCGCGGAAGGGATTGGGATATCGTTTCTGCCGCGTAACGTGATCTCGGAGGCCGATCGCTTGCTTACGACGGTGCATGTGTCGGGGCTGCCGCAAGTGACGATTGGGGTGATACGGCGGAGAGGGGCCTACAAGACGTTTGCGGAGAAGGCGTTTCGGGATTTGTTGGGGTAGGGAAAGTGGACGCCATGGACGGAGTGGACGATAGGGACACCAAGGCAGGCAGGGACTATGTGAGTTTGATCTTGCCAGGTCGACTGCAGAGGCCGTTTGAACGTTTAGGGGAGCGGTGCTACCGTAATTAGCAGGTTGGGGAATTCGGGCAGAATCGAGGAAGTATATGAATATCCTTGTGTTTCTCGCGATAGCGGTCGGCGCCTTTGCGGTGGCGCAGCGGGTGTACGGAGCGTATGTCGCACGCCAGCTTGGCGTGGATGCGTCGCGACCGACGCCGGCATTTGTGCGAAGTGATGGGCGCGACTTCGTTCCGTCGAAGCGGCATGTGGTGTTTGCGCACCATTTTTCGGCCATCGCGGGGGCCGGGCCCATACTCGGGCCGACCATGGCCATTCTCTACGGATTTGTGCCCGCGTGGTTGTGGGTCGTGCTGGGAGGCATCTTCATCGGGGCGGTGCACGATTTCACGACGATGTTCGTGTCCGCGCGCGAAAACGGGAAGTCGCTGGCCGAGGTAGCGCGGCAGACGATGGGGAAGCCGGGCGCGTTCCTATTCATCTTGTTCACGACGACGATGATCATGCTGGTGAACGCCGCCTTTTTGAGTGCGGTAACGACCTCGCTGACCTCCGTCTGGCCCATCGAGCGGCTTGCGCTTTCGCCGGACCAGGCGCTGCTCAAGACGGTCGTTAAGGACGGCGTGCTGATGGGGCGCATCGGCGGAATCGCGTCAACGTCGGTCGTGATAATCACTCTCTTCTCGCCCATCCTGGGGTGGCTCATGTACAAACGCGGGCTGTCGAAAGTGCCTGCCTACATGCTGGCTTCCACCGTGTGCGTGGGTTCGATTCTCGCCGGCATCTATCACCCAATCATCATGTCCTCGACCGCGTGGCTCGTGCTGATATCGGTTTATGTTCTGTTCGCATCGGGAACACCTGTCTGGGCGATTCTGCAACCGCGCGATTTCATCAATGTGCAGATTCTCTATGCAGGCATTGGTTTGCTGGTCGCCTCGATTGTCGTGGCGGGAGGCCAGGGTACGACGCTGACGATGCCGGCATTCAACATCGACGAAGGCGTGAGCAACTTGGGATTCCTGTGGCCGATGATGTTTATCACGATCGCATGCGGAGCGATTTCGGGCTTTCATTCGTTGGTGAGCAGCGGAACGACCGTGAAGCAGATCTCGTGCGAAACGGATGCTCGGGCAATTGGGTTCAATGCCATGCTGCTCGAATCGCTGTTGGCGGTGTGCGTACTGATTGCGGTGGGGGTCGGCATGTCCTACGGCGACTACAAGAGCATCGTGTGGACCGTGGCGGAGGGCGAGAAGTCGAACCCGATCTTGGCGTTCAGCCTTGCGTCGGGTCACTTGTATCACAATGCGCTGGGAATTCCCGTGGCGTTGGGGACCGTGTTCGGCGTGTTGCTCGTGGAAGGGTTTGTGATCACGACACTGGATGCGGCGGTACGCCTGAATCGGTATTTGTTCGAGGAACTCTGGGCGATGCTTTTCGCGGAAACGCCGAAACTGCTGCGTCACCCTTGGGTCAACTCGGGGCTGGCCGTTGTGTGCATGTTGGTGTTGAGCTACTCGAACGCGTTCACGGCATTGTGGCCGGCCTTCGGGGCGGCGAACCAATTGCTCGCGGCGCTGAGCCTGATCGTGGTGACGGTTTGGCTGTTGATGAAAGGGCGCAAATACCTGTATGCGCTCGTGCCCGCGGTCTTCATGATCGCGACGACGTTTGCGTCGGTGGGGATCTTGCTCCGCATGTATCTTCAGAAGGGGCAGTACACGCTTGCCTTGTTTGCGGTGCTGATGCTGGCGTTGTCGGTTGGGGTCATTACGCTGGCGATCACGAAGGTGGTGGTGCCTGCGGTGAAGGGACGGTTGGTGAAGGAAACGGGGAACTGAGGGGGGCAATATAGGACCTATAGGACCCATAGGACCTATGGGGGACTATAGGCTCTGAAGAGCCCCGAGATACTTGGGCGCCTGAAGATGTCGGCTGGAAGCCGGCGGTACAATGTCAGTGTGGCGCTTCGGCGATGAAGCCGTGGTAGCGGCCCATCCAATAGGGCAGCAAGTATGCAGCGCCGTCATCCTCGATGTGGGGGTCGCCACCGCTGCTGGCCTCGTAGGGGTCGGCATTCCACCTAGCGAAGGTTCGCTCGTCGGCTGGCAGCACGCGCGTGAGAATGGGTTTGTCGAGTTGATTCACCATCGGCGCTAGCTGGACATCCGCA
>JBHEKO010000458.1:0-21475 GCA_041859475.1 Candidatus Hydrogenedentales bacterium | reverse complement strand
GGCATTCTCGCCCGTCATGTGCCCGAGTGCGAAGTGTGGGCGTTTGGGTCGCGCGTAAGCGGACGCGCAAAGATGCACTCGGATCTCGATCTGTCGATTGTGTCGGACCGGCCTCTTTCGCCAAAGACGCTGGCCTTATTGGAAGACGATTTCTCGGAGTCCGACTTGCCCTTCAAAGTTGACGTACTCGATTGGTCGTCAACGAGCGATGGATTTCGCGCGATCATTCTGGAGGCGCACGAAATTATCCAACCTCGAATTGCCAGCCGCCACTGAACACGGCGAGCCGCTTCACGCCTCGTTGGTCCAATCCCAACAACACAGTCGCTCGAAGGGTCCGCGCACGGCAACGGCCGCTGCGAAATCATCGCCAAGCGACAACGCGTGCATGGTCCAGTGTGCTGCTTCGCCGGGGTCGCCTTTAACGCTGAGCAATCGCGCGGGATCGCCCGGCGCGAGGCTTACGTCGAACGAATCCAACGGACACGATAGGCCGTCGCCTCGGGCCTTGATGTACGCCTCCTTGCGGGTCCAGCAATTCAAGAAGCCTTGTTCCTGCTGGTCCTGCGGCAAGTTGCGCAACGCACCCGCCTCGCGCGCCGAGAAGAAGCGGTTGGCGATGCGTTGTCCCGCGAAATCGGGCCGACGCGCTTCCACGTCGACGCCAACCATACCTTGCTTCGCCACGGCAATCAGCGCTAGTCCTCCTGAATGCGCCACATTGAATACCGGGCTATCCACGCCGGACAGATTCGGTTTGCCGTGCGCGCTGTACTCGAAGCAAAGGTTGCGCGCATCGAGACCGGTGTAGCGCGCCAGCGTCTTTCGCAATGCCGTCCGCGTGACGAGGTATTGAATGCGCCCGGAGTCGAAATGAAAGCGATCTGCGCGCTCCCTTTCCTCTTCACTCAAGAAGGAAAGATATGTATCCGCTTCGTGCGCGAATCGTTCGAACAGCACGCGCCAAACATGAACATCGCCATCGGAGAGTTGGAGTTCACGCGTGGGTTGCCGCCATGTGGTGTCTGCTTGCATCGGTTTCCGCCTCGTCTAGAGCCTAACACAGTTCGTCTGGATTCAGTATGCAAGGCAGGGCGAATTGGAATTGGGTGTCGCGATGTCGCGTAGTTGGTCGAAGAGCCGGCTGGAAGCCGGCGCTACAAAGAGACACTAGTGCAGGCTGGAAGCCGGCGCTACAACTCAAGAGATACAATTCACTAGTATTTCGATTGCGCCTCGTCCAGACATCGGTTGAGCGCGGCGGCCGTCTCGTCGATGTAGGGCCTTGCCAACAACACAACATGGTTGCCCGACACGGGCACGGCTTTGATTCGCCCTGGGGCAATTTGTTCCCAACCCAACGTGGGATCGTTCCACATTTCCCGAATCTTGGGCTGCGTCTTCGCCACCAATACCGTGATTTCGCCGGGGTAGGCTTCCGCCGTGTAGGTGTCGCGCGCATGAATATGAATGTTCAGCAATTGCATCACGCGCCGCGTCATCGACAGACGGATCATGTTGAGGCGTGAGTTCGCCTCGACCATCCCCGCAATCTCGGAGTGGTTAACAAAGTACTGACGGAGTGCGTCGTTCCATGCCCAATTGGCGTACTCGCGAATTGACGGGCCATCCGTTCCATCGGACTTCTTCTTGCGGCGCAGCATCGTCGCAAACACAAGATACACGCCGTCGCGAATGTACGGCAGTGTAAACGGCGCGCCGACAATCACCGTATAGATTTGATTGCTCAGCATCCTGAGACGGTGCACTATTCCCTTCGAGCGCAACGCCGCGGACGTCGGAATTTCGGTATCGATAAGACACACCATCCCAACCTGCTCGCCTGCACGCAGAAGCTGTTGCGCGATCTCGAATGCAAGTGTTCCCCCAAAGGACCACCCGGCGAGGTAGTATGGCCCTTTCGGTTCGATGCTTTGGATAATTTTTACATACAGAGCCGCCATGTCTTCGGTTTTCGTGAGCGCTTCATGTCCCGGCTCCAACGCGGGATCCTGAATGCCGTAGCATGGCTGGTCCGAATCGAAGTATGGGATCAACGCGTAGTACGGAAACACAAGACCACCTGCCGGATGGATCATGAAGAGCGGCGGCTTCGACCCCAGAGGTTTGATCGGCACCAACGTTGCCGAAGGGTTTTGCTGCGATTTCGGCTTGATGCCTTCCTTCGGAAGTTCGTATTCGAACTCGGGCGCGATGCGCCGCACGAATCCACCCAGAGGCCGTCCCAAATCGATAGAGCGCCACACTTCACCAAGTTTGGACTCGATGTCTTTGTGCAGATGGAATCGCGGATCGCCGGTCGGTCTCGACTCGGAGTAAATGCCGTCGGTCATGCGCTTGCCTTCGTACGGCTTCAGCACACTCGGGTCCCAGGGCAGGCCCAGGAATTCGAGCAGGCGCCGCATCACCGGTTCGGGATTCGAGACGAGGTCCTCATAGCGAACGATGTGATATCGGCGCGGATCGATTTGCTTGCCGAACCGAAGCGTGTTGCTGTTGCTCAACGCCCACACGTGCTCGCCCACGGCGACGGGATCCAACTTGTCCGCGCCCATGAGTTTGTCGAGCCGAATGCGGACATACGATTCGATCATGGAATAGGGGTGGCGCACCAAATGGACGTATTTCGCGCCGTCGAACAGAAGCTCTCCGCGTTCGAGCGTTTCCATGTCCGCCGCATACGAAGGCGATTTGTCGACGATAACGCGGCCGTTCGCTGCCTGCTGCAATTGCGCGTACACATCCTGAATAGGCATATCTTGCTGCGTCATCTCTTCGATGAGGCGCTTGCCTGCTTCCGCGTCCAAGCCCTTCAGTTCCATAAACGCACGCTGGACGCCTTCGTCGAGATAACTCAGACCCAGTGCGCCGGCGCGCTCTTTCATCGAACTGAATGGAAGCAGGTGAAGCTCCGGCGGACAAAACAACCCTGGATGTCCGGCAAGCATTACGCGAAGGAGAGTCGAGCCCGCGCGGGGCGTGGACAACAGGAATACGGCGCCCGGGATCTTCTTGGTAGGCGCAACGGCCGAAGCCTTGATCTTCAAGGAACCAGCGCCCGTTTGCAGCGCTTTCTGAACTTCGCGCGCATCGGATGTGGCCTCGGTGGACGTGGTTGCCAAACCGCTTGCCCGCTCGACTTCTCCGGCAAGGTACTGGGCCAAGGCGCGGACATTCGGACGGTCAAAGATTTCGCGTGGATAGATATGGAAGCGGAATTCGCGTTCGATACTCTTGAGCAATTCCATCGCCATGAGCGAATCGAGTCCAAGCTCCATGAAATTCGCGTCGGCGCGAATCGTCCCCGAATCGATCATCAGGATTCGGCCAAGTTGTTCCTTTAAGTATCCTTCAAGCTGCAATTGACGCTCATCGCTTGATGCGCCGGCCAGAGCGGAAAGGAGCCCGCCGGAGTCGAGCGGCAGAGGCGCGGACTGGCTGACGGGGTTACGCGCGGTCTTCTTCGCGAAACGCCGCAGCAAAGGACTCGGGGATTCGCCGCCAAACGCCTGAAAGAAGCGCGTCCAGTCAATCCGCAGCACAGTGACTTGCGCCGTATCGAGCGACAAGGCTGCATCAAAGGCGCGTAACCCAAGCTCGGGCTGAAGGAATTCCACACCGGGCATCGTTTGGCGCGTTTGCTCGTCGAGGTCCGCCACCATGCCGACTTCGGCCCACGGGCCCCAGTTGATGCTGATTGCGGGCAGGCCTTGTGCGCGCCGTGCATGCGCCAACGAATCCATATAGGCATTCGCGGCCGCATAGTTGCTTTGTCCCGGAGAGCCGAACACGGAAGTTCCCGACGAGAAGAGCGCGAAGAAGTCGAGCGAGGCATCCCCAAATGCCTGGTGCAATGCCAAGGCGCCTTCGACTTTGGGCCGCATCACGGCACGAAGCGTGTCGGCATCGGTATTGATGAAGCTCTGATTCTTCAATACGCCGGCGGCGTGAGCCACGCCCTTGATCGTCAATCCCGTTTCGCCGCGGAATGCCATCAGCATGGTGGTCAGCGCGGCGGCATCGGCGATATCGCAGGCGGGAGTATAGACCGTAGCGCCGAGCGCTTCGATCGATTGCACCGCCTCGACTTTCGCGCGCGCATCTGAGTCTGCAGACAGTTGCGGCCATTCGTTGCGAGGAGGAAGCGGCGTGCGGTTAACCAGCAGAAGATGACGCGCTCCACGTTCCGCCATCCAACGGGCCACACGCAAACCAATCCCGCCCAAACCGCCGGTTACCAAATAGGCGGCATTGGAATCAAAGCTGAACGACGAAGGATCGCGATCGCCCCTTGTGCACGCCGCAAGTCGCGCAACGTAGCGGACGCCGTCGCGCAAAGCGACTTGATCTTCCCCTTCGGGGTTCAACACGCAATCGATGGCGTCGCGCATGCTCGCGCCAGAATCGATATCAAGCAGTCCGCCCCAAAATTCCATATGCTCGGTTGCCAAGGAACGGCCGATTCCCCACACGGCAGCGCCTTGAGGGTTCGCTGGATTGCCCACTACGCTCTGCGAGCCGCGCGTCACGAAGTACACGCGGGGCGGTTTCGCGGGCCGTACTCGGGCCAAGGCCTGCACGAGCAACGTGGGCGCTACGCCGGAATTCTCCACGACAGATAGTGCGTCGCCAGATGCATCGGACGCAGGAAAATAAAGTATACGTTCAACAGGTTTCCCCGGCGCCTCAATCGCCTCGCGGACGAGCTGTTCGTAATCTTCAACCTGCCCAGGGCGAATCGTCCACGCAGATCCGCTACGCCCATACGAGGTACCCGGTTTCACGATCAGGCACTCACCGCCGCGCTTGACGATATGCTCCGAAACGGACGTTGCGGTTTCCTGGTCGTCAGCAATCACCATCCAGACGCCCGCCGCGGCATTGTCTTCAGCAGAGGCGGCCGCTTCGGCATTCATTGATGCCCGTGCGACGATGACCGCCTGCTTCGTCATGTCGACGCCGGCAATCGCGTCCGGAGGCATCGCCACAACGTCCGCGAAACCATTCGCGCGCATCACCTGCGACCATCGCGCCGGGTGAAGCAGCGCATGGTTCGGACGCAACGCCGTATCGGAGAATTTCCACCATCCCTCGGTGAGTCCGAAAGTAAGGTCCAGCCAACGAATGGGGGCGGTGCCTTCAAGCAAGAGCATCAAACCACCCGGCGCAAGGAGCTTTCGCGCGTGCGCAATGGTCCGCGACAAATCAGCGGTCGCGTGCAGCACATTCGCCGCGACGACGATGTCGAACTGATGGGGCGCAAACCCCTGATCCACGGGATCGGTTTCGATGTCCAGCAGTTCGAAGCGCATGAAGGGACAGCCGGCAAACTTCTTTTCCGCACGCGCCAGAAACATGCTTGAGACATCGGTGAACACGTACTCGCATGCGGCAGGCAACGCCCGTGCCACGTAGGAAGTCGTGCCGCCCGTACCTGCGCCGATTTCGAGGACGCGCACGACGCGGCCAGCGGGAAGGTTCTCGACCGCTTTCGCGACCGCATCCTGTACAAGCAAATTATAGACACGCGCGAAAGGCGACTGCTCGTAGAGCCGTTCCGCTTCGTCGAACGAACCTCCGGGGAAAAGAATCTGCAACGGGTCGGCGGAACCGCGAAGCACGTTGGCAAGATTCGCTCCGCAACGCGCAAGCATCCCGAGTTCGGTTTCCGACACGGGGTACGCGCTCAGCGTTTCGGCGCGCACCTGATCGGCGGTGTTCGCAGTGAGCGCTCTCTCCACGACGACGTATTCGCCGTCACGGCGCACGATGCCCTCTTCGGCCAGAATCTCAAGCATGCGACCGAAAAGGCGCGCGTGTTGCGGCACGACACCGAGTGTAACGGACAGGTCAGCCGATGCAACGCGGTCGCCGGGCTGCGGCTTCCAACCAAGCTGTTGCAGCGCTTCGACAATGTAGGAAAAACTCAACGATTCAAGGGCATCGTTGACGCCCGCAATCTTCGCCAATTGATGTTCGGCCACCAACACCGTCGCGCACTGGTCGACTGCGCTCTTGATAGCCTGCGGTTCCGGTACGTAGTCGACAGGGCGTCTGCACGTGTCATAGCTCAACCGAGACTGGGGCTGCCACTGAATTTCGTAGAACATCCCGGCCAGCGAATCATCCGGAGAAGTGCTTGGCTCCGGCAAAGCGCTCGCAAGCGTGGGGGATTGCTTTCGTGGCGCGTCGAGCCAATGGCGCTTGTGTTCGAAGGGATAGGTGGGCAGCGACAGCCTGCTCGGGGCCGCCTCGCGGTAGTATCGTTTCCAATCGATGCGCGCACCTCGAACATACAACTCGCCCATTCCATCGACAAGAGTCTGCCACTCGTCCTGCCCCTTCTTCATGGAGGCAACCCAAACGAGGTCGCTGTTCGATATGCACTTCTTCCCCATGCCGATGAGCGTCGCTTGGGGTCCGACCTCAAGAAGGACTTGCACCCCCGCGTCGTTCAACGCCTTCATGCCATCGGCGAACTGTACCGCTTCGCGCACATGATTTCGCCAGTACTTGGCGTCGTAGCGAAATGCGTCATCCACAAGGCGGCCCGTCAGATTGGAAATGACCGGTATCTTGGGCGTGTCGAATTGAAGTCGGGCTGCGATGGCCTCGAACTCGTCGAGCATCGGCTCCATCAATGGAGAGTGGAACGCATGCGATACCGTCAATCTGCGATTTGCGATGCCCTTCTCTTCGAGCGCCTTAAGCACAGCATCCATGCCGTCCCCCGCGCCCGACACGACCGTATTCTTCGGACCGTTCGCGGCGGCGATGGATACGCGGTCGCGGTACGGTTCAAGCACGGCGGCGACCGTGTCGCGGTCGGACATGACCGCAGCCATTGCGCCGCCCGAGGGCAGCGCTTGCATCAACCTTGCGCGCTCCGCGATCAAGCGGAGACCGTCCGGAAGGCTCATCGCGCCGGCGATGCACGCAGCTACATACTCGCCAACACTGTGCCCCATGACGGCAGCAGGCGCTATCCCCCACGACATCCACAGTTGGGCCATCGCGAACTCAAATGCGAATAGCGACGGCTGCGTGTACGCAGTCTCGTCGATTGGAGAAGGCTCTCCGTCCTTCGGATGCATAACCGACAGCAACGGCCGCGCAAGAAACTTTCGCAGAATCTCGTCGCACTCCAGCAAGGCATCGCGAAACACGGGTTGCGTTTCGAACAACTGACGTCCCATGCCAGCAAACTGCGCGCCCTGTCCCGTGAACAAGAAACCAATCTTCGGCGATTCCGAACGCTTTGCCACACCACTAAACAAGCCCGCAGCCTTGCCGGTTTCGGAGTATGCGGAAAGCCGCTCACGCAACTCTTCCGTCGTATCCGCAACAATCGCGATGCGGTGTTCGAACTGCGCCCTTCCCGCGTTTGCGGTGGCGCACACGTCGATGAGCGATTCTTCGGAATGTTTCGCAAGATACTCGGCGTGCCGCTTGGCAAGCGCATTCAACGTAGCTTCGGATTGCGCCGACAACACAATCACTTGGCGTTGTTGGATGGCGGCGGCTGCCTTCTGCGTCGCAGGCGCTTCCGTAAGCACGACATGCGCGTTGGCCCCGCCGAATCCAAACGAACTGACGCCCGCGTACCTTTGGTCGTTGCCGCGCGCCCACTGCTGAGATTCGGTTACGATCTCAATGGGGGTGTTGTCGAGTTCGATGAGGGGATTTACCTTCGTCAGGTGAAGATGCCGTGGCACCGTCCCGTGTTGCAGGATAAGCGCAGTCTTGATCAAACCGGCCACGCCCGCGGCAGCCTCCAAGTGGCCGATGTTCGTCTTCACCGATCCGAGCAGACAGCGCTGGTCTCGACCCCGTCCCTGAAGCAGAACCGCCTTGAGCGCATCCACTTCAATTGGATCGCCCAGCGAGGTTCCGGTCCCGTGCGCCTCGATATAGCCTACTTGCGCGGGCTCGATACCCGCGTTGGTCAATGCCTGCCGGATGACCGCCTGTTGCGCAAGGCCATTGGGAGCCGTCAATCCATTGCTTCGTCCGTCGTGATTCACCGCGCTTCCGCGAATCACCGCAACGACACTGTCGCCATCGGCTACCGCGTCTTCAAGACGTTTGAGAATGACGACGCCGCAGCCCTCGCCACGCACATATCCATCGGCGCTCGCGTCGAACGTCTTGCATCGTCCATCCGGCGACATCATGCGCGCGTGGGAAAAGATCATATTTACTTCGGGCGAGATAAGGGCGTTCACCCCGCCTACGATGGCGAGAGTACATTCGCCAAGACGCAGGCTTGTCACGGCGTTGTGAATCGCCACGAGCGACGAGGAGCACGCCGTATCCACGGCCACGCTCGGGCCGTGCAGGTCGAGAAAATAGGAAATGCGATTGGGGGCAAGGCTATGCGCGTTGCCGGTTCCTGCATACGCGTCCACATGAGCAGGATCGCTGAATTGGATCTGCGAATAGTCGTTCGAACTGATTCCGACGTACACGCCGGTGGCCGTGCCCGCCAACGAGTCCGGGGCGATGCCTGCGTTTTCGAGCGCTTCCCACGCCGTTTCCATAAGCAGGCGTTGCTGCGGATCCATCCGGGCTGCTTCACGCGGCGATACGCCGAAGAAGGCCGAATCGAATTGGTCGATGGCATCGATGAACCCGCCTCGGCGCGTGTACATCTTTCCAGGCGTCGCGGGGTCGGGGTGGAAGAGCGCGTCATTGTCCCAGCGGCTCGACGGGACCTCCCGAATGGCATCGCGGCCCTCGGTGAGCAGGCTCCAGTATTCTTCAGGACCCGATGCTCCTGGGAAGCGGCAGCCCATCCCCACGATGGCGATAGGCTCGGCCAACGCTTGGGGGCGCTTGCCTGCTTGCGAGAGGGATTCCGGTTCAGCCACTTTGCCGTTGCCGCCCGAATCCAATTCGGCGAGATACCGCGCCATGGTTTCGATGGTTGGGTACTCCCACAAGATCGTGGGGGACAAGCGATGGGTTAGCCAATCTTCCAAATCGCCGGACAAGGTCACCGCGTCACGGGAGGACAAGCCGAGACTGTCAAACGATTCACGAGGATCGATGGACTTCTTGTCGATACCGAGTTCCTCGGCAAGACGCGACACGAGCCAATCTTGAATGACCTCTTTGGTCTTCACCACGAAATGTTACTCCAACAAGGCGCGGGAATGCGCAGAGGCAGGCGAGACAAGCGCACACACACCGTAGCGCCTACAAACGAGCCCGAACACCGCGTCACTCGCAGGCCACTACCCGATGCACCCCGTCGAGAAAAGCCGAGCGGCATGCCTGCCGTTGAATTTTCCCACTGGTTGTCTTGTGAATGCTTCTTGGCTCGATTAGGCATACCTTAAACACACGGAGATCGTGGTACTCCGAAACCGCGCGGCGAATCGCCGTGACGACTTCCTTCGGGTCCACGATCCCTTGAACATGACCGTTGTCTCCAGACACCGGATCATCGCGCCGCACCGTCTCCATCACTTCACTCACGATAACGAGACGTTCCTGGCCGCCCTCTTCGATGGAAAACGCGGCGCAGCAACCGGGGCGAATGCCCGCGTGACTGCTTTCGACGGTCCGCTCGATATCCTGAGGATAGTGATTGAACCCGTCGATGATTATCATATCCTTTATTCGCCCGGTAACAAACAGGCTACCGTTCTTCATAAAACCCAAATCGCCGGTGCGAAGAAATGGCCCATCGCCGGTGTCCGCCAGACACGCCGCAAACGTCTCCTTCGTATCGTCCGGGCGATTCCAATACCCTTGCGCCACGGTGGGTCCCGACACCCATATTTCGCCCACGGTATCCGGAGAACACTGCAAACAGGACTCCGGGTCCACAATGACTACACGGGTATCCTTCGATACATGGCCGCATCCTACCAAGACCCGCACACCGGGGCCCGGCTTCTGCGCTTCCACGGCCCGGTGGCGTTCAAGCTCGTCCATCTTGATCGGAAGGAATGTGGGACCCTCCTCCCAAGGCGTCTGCGACACCTCAAGCGTGGCTTCCGCAAGCCCGTAGGCCGGAGAGATGGTACGCCACCGAAATCCACACTGTTTGAAGGTGTTGTAGAACCGTTCGAGCGTCTCGGGCCGGATGGGTTCGGCGCCATTGCCCGCCATGTGCCAACTGCTCAGGTCAAGCGCGTCGCGCTGTTCCGGCGTTACTTTTCGGACGCACAAGTCGTACGCGAAATTCGGCGCAACGCTTGCCGTCGCGCGATATTTCGAAATGGCGCGAAGCCATCGATAGGGCCGCTGAAGGAACGCCATGGGCGACATGGAATAGCACGGGTAGTCTTTGTACAGGGGGTGCAGCAGGCTGTGAATAAGGCCCATGTCGTGGTAGGTCGGCAACCAGGTGACCAGCGCGTTCTCTTCGGTATCGTCGAAGTTGCGGCTCATGTCGTGAAGATTGAACAGAAGATTTCCATGGCTGACCATGACGCCTTTCGGATTCGCCGTCGAACCGGAGGTGTACTGCAGGAACGCAATGTGGTCGGGCATGATCGTGGGATCTTCCCACGCATCCGCCAACTTCGCGTCCACTCGGTCGGTTGCCATCCATTTGAGCGCGCCCAAGCTCGGATCGGCGTGCGCGAGCGCCTCTTCCATGGCCAGCATGGAACTGCAGGTAAGCGCGACCGTTGGACGCGCGTCATCGACGATCACCCCAAAGCGGGGCAGCGTGCGTTTGAGCCTGGCAGGGTCCGGAGGGTAGACAGGCACTGCCAATACACCTGCGTACAAACACCCAAAGAACGCCGCTACGTACTCCAATCCGGACGGGTATACAAGAAGGGCGCGATCTCCAGGCTTGCAGAACTCTTGAAGGGTCGCCGCAATTGCACGCGCTTGCGTGTCCAACTGGGAGTAGGTGAGCGAAGCTCCGACTTCTTCGCCGTCAGTCAAGTACGTGTAAAGCGTACGGTCCGGACGCCTCAACGCCCTTTGGCGCAACAAGTCCACCATCGACATGGAGGCGCATTCAATCTGAGACAGCCAAGAACTCCGGTTGGCGTTCGACCTTTCTGGCTGGGTGGCAAATGGGCGCACATCCACATTCGTCCAGTTCTTCTGAGACATCCATCACTCCCTAAAAAAAGCGCCTGTGTATCGGAGAGCCCCCTGCTGCATCCTGACCACGGATCCGATGCAGTGTATTTGACCAACCGCACGTTTGCGCTTGAACTGCCCGCGTGTCGAGACAATACGCACGCTTCAACTGGACTGGAAAAGGTCTTTTGCTACGTAACCTTTGTCCTGGCCAGACTTTACTGCAATTCCCGGACATGCCCCCGATCATGAATCGGAATCCATTCCGAGCAAAGTTCCTACGAGAATTCAGACCTGCAACTAGGGGGTCCGGTTTCAGCGCCCGTGCGCCCGATCGCCCCTTCCCTGACATACTACGTGTACATCTAACTCAGCTTTGGGAAAGTGCTTACAGCGATTTATCGCGCAAGCTGGGAAAGATTACCATCCTGCTAACCGAAATACAAACGGAGAGAGCGGCTATTACACTTTTCGCGGATTGGCGCAACGCCGACTCGGAGTATGCGGGATATGGGGAGTTGCGGACATCTCAGCGAGACAACCTCAGCGTGTAGCTATGCTTCGCTGGCGTGGGCTTGGAGGCCTTGCCACGCCGCATCGTCGGCACATACACCGGGGATTCCGATATCGGCGACAATGAGTTTTCCGAGATAGGGTAGGGCAGCGGGATTTTGGAAGCCTCGTTTCGGGAACTGAAATGTGACAGTCACGTCGGCTCGAATACAGCACCCCAGACACGCGCCCATATCCGCGTCCAAGCCCGAAGGCAAGTCAACAGCGATCGTCCGCACATGGGGCCAAGCCTCGATAGCCGCCCGAAACACGCCGCGTACCTCCCCCTTCACCCCCGTGCCGAGCATCGCATCAATGAGCACGGCGCACCGATTGAGCGAGGAAACCGCCTGTCGCGCATCCGCTTCGGATTCCGCTACCTCCAGGCTCCCTCCCAAGCGCTGGTATGCACGGAGAAAGACAGCCGCATCGCCGGTGATGGAATCAGGCGAGGCCAACAACACGACGTGGGTCTCCATGCCGGCAAGGAAGGCCAACCTCGCCACCACAAACCCATCGCCGCCGTTGTTGCCTTTTCCGCAGACGATGCCTACAGGGCCGTGCTCTACTTCACGAAAGACGGCCGCGCCAGCATTGTTCATCAACACGGCCCCGGGAATGCCCAGTTCTTCGATACAGCGCCTGTCCGCCTCGCGCATCTGAGCGGCCGACAAATACCGCAACGTCTCCCCCATCTTCGTCAGGTTTTCACACGCACGGTGTAGGTCAGCTTCGTTTCGCCGTCTTTGGGCACGGATAGCGTGAACACCGCCGTGTTCGCATCCTTCTTTGTGAATTCGTTCGACTTCGTCACGATGGTCCAGTCCCCAGTCAGGGGTTCCACAACATCGACGGAGACATCCGCGTTCTTGTGGTTACGAAGGATAATCTCGAACGAAGACTCGGTTAGATTGGGCGCCAACTGCTGGAAGTCCTTCTGCACACGTTCGGCCACGATGTCGAAGGCGTTGCCCAGCTTCAAGCGAATGGTCTCATCTTTGGGCGTGTGCTCGATGCGGTCTTCGCCGGAGAATTGCAGCATGCCCTCTTGGTCGGCCTGATATACGCGCATCGTTCCGGCAGGCAAGGGCATACCAAGCTGGTTCTCTTC
Organism: Candidatus Hydrogenedentales bacterium; assembly: GCA_041859475.1. GTDB lineage: Bacteria > Hydrogenedentota > Hydrogenedentia > Hydrogenedentales > SLHB01 > JAIBAQ01. The sequence continues at coordinate 8,739 of JBHEKO010000458.1, read as the reverse complement.
CTTATTATCGAATTCCAGGAAGGTCTCCACTTTCTGCTCGGGAATCGGGCCGTACTTATTGAAGAAGTAGTCGGTCTGCCCCCGGTATTCGTACTTCTTCGCGCATTTGGCGCCGGAACCTTGCAGCAGGCTAATTTGCTTGGATTGGTTCTGTTTGATGGTTGTTCGTCTGGGAAATGCGTACAGGTGGTACTCTGCAAAGGACTCTTCGCGCGGTTGAATGCCTTTTGCGGCCAGCGCAACTCCGACGGTTACGCCATCACCATTGATATCGTAATCAAAATTCTGAACAACGTTCACCTCGCCCGCGACGAGTTTCAACTGCGCGTTGGTGTAAGTAGCTCCGCTGTTGTTTGTCAGGGTGACCCAGCCGGCCACATCGAGACTGGTCTCGTCTTTTGCCAACGTGAGTACGTAGTCGGCCTGCCACGTAAAACCACCGGTCAGATACGTGACCTCAACCGTCTGTTCCGGCTGGTCGTTGTCTAGGAGCCAAATCAATGACGGCTTACTAATCAATTCGTCAGGGATCTCCGGCAAGACCACATGCCCCGGATACCCCAGGTAGATTTCGCCGCCGACCTTGTAGACGGGGCCTTCGTTGACGCTCAGCAGCTCCGCCTCGACATCCCCCACCCGCACGTCATTGTCGAAGTTCTGGAGACGCACCGGCTTGCCGACATACTTCTCCATGAGCTTCGAGGGACTGATCAAGTCAAACTCGTAGTTCTGCTCCAGCACACGAAGAGAGCCAGGAGCGCTCGCGGACTTCAAGCTCACCGTCTGCGGGCGAATCTGCTGCGCCACATCGGCAAAGCGCAGTGAGTACTCGCCCGGCAGCAGCTTCAGCTTCCGGACATCGCGCACGAGCGCGAGGTCGTTGTTATACGCGGTGATGGCCACGTCCGTTTGGTCGGCCAAGGTGCTCTCCGAGGAGTGGGATATGCCTTTGAGCGGGTCGTTGAGTGAACTGGAGAATGGCAAAGGCGACGCGCCTGCTTCTTGCCCAAATGCAGCAACCGCACCAACCATCGCTGTCGCAACAAATAACGTAATCAATTTCATACACCAACATCCTTCCGTTTGTCCTGGATATGCGACAAAATAACTACCACTTGACTCGCGCCGTGTAGGTCAGTTTTGTCTCGCCGTCCTTGGGCACGGGCACAGTGAAGATGGCGGTCTGGGCATCCTTCTTTTTGTGCGGTATGCTTGACGTCACGATCTGCCAATCCGAAGACATCGGCTCGACAATATCGACATTCACATCCAGCTCTTTGTGGTTACGTATCGTGATTTCAAACGACGACTCCGTAAGCCGGTCTGCGAGTTGTTTGAAATCGGTCTGGACGCGTTCCGCGACGATGTCGAAGGCATTCCCAAGCTTGAGCGTTATCTTCTCGTCCTTGGGCGTGTGCTTGATGCGATCTTCGCCGGAGAACTGCAGCATGCCCTCGCTGTCTTCCTGGTAGATGCGCATGACACCCGCCGGCAGCGGGATACCCAGCCCGTTGGCTTCCTTGTTCTCGAACTCCAGAAAGACGCCCACTTTTTCTTCGGGCAGACGGCCAATGGGCTGACTGTAGAAATGCGTCTGGCCGCGGTATTCGTATTTCTTTGCGCATTGCACGCCCGAGCCGGTCAAGAGGGCAAGCTGCTTCGACTGATTCTGCTTGATGGTCGTGCGGCGCGGCATCGTGTAGAGATGGTACTCGGCAAATGCCTCTTCCTGGGGCATCGGCGGAGCCATGCCTCCCGTTGGCTCCATACGCATGGCCTTTTCCATCGGCACGGGCGGCGGCTGCGCAATATTGACGTCGCCCGCCACCAGTTTCAGTTGCGCGTTCGTGAAGGTCGCCCCGCACTGATTGTTCATGGTTACCCATCCGGAGACGTCCAACGCCTTCTCATCTTTGGCGAGGGTAACAACATAGTCGGCCGACCACGAGATGCCGTTGGTGAGATACGTAACCTGAAGCGTTTGGTCGGTTCCTTGGTTGGCGAGCAACCATATCAAGGATGGCTTGGCAATGAGATTTTCGGGAACCTCCGGTAGAACGACATTTCCGGGGTAGCCAAGATAGATCTCGTTGTTCACCTTGTAGACAGGACCTTCATTGACGCTCAGCAGGTCCGCTTCCATCTGTTCGAAGTTGACCTCGTTGCTGAAGTTGATGAGCTTGACGCGCTTGCCTACGAACTTCTCCATGAGCTTCGACGGGCTGATCAAGTCGAATTCATAGTTCTGCTCCAGAATTGCCACCGTACCCGGGGCGGAGGTGGAGCGCAGACCAACCGTCGCGGGTTGGATCTGCTGGGCCACGTCCATGAATTGCAGACTCGCCTCTCCGGTAGGGAGCTTTACGTCGCGGGTGTCTCTCACCAAGGCAAGCCCATTGTTGTAGACCGTAATGGCTACGTCCTTTTGGTCAGCCTCGGTGCTCGTCGCCGAAGGGGTATCGGCGCTTACCACGGCACAGGCCGTTACTGCAAGTAGAAACGCACACAAACTGCGCATTGTTCTCAATCCTCCGAAGTATTGGCAAGCACCCTGCCCGCCCGCGTTGCAGCTTCTTGGACACCAATCTGGAGCATAGGTTCGCGAAACTTATCCGCGAGGCGACGCGCCGCTCCAGGATTGGGCGCGCACCCGAACTTCTCCGTGCACTTCGACGCGCTGCAGCCCCGGCACGGAGATCTCCTCGTCACGTTTGATGGAGGGGGAAATCAGCCGGGCCTCGCTCTTCTTCTCGTCCTTCTCCACGCCAAGTAGCTTCTCGACCTCGGCAGTCATCGTCGCGAACTCGGCCTCGTCGTATCCGATGGACTGGAAAGCAATTCGCCCTTCCCGGTCGATGACGTAGGTGCGTGGAATGAACTTCTCTGCATAACCGCTGTACGCCTTGCGTTCCGGGTCGGGCGCCAGCAGCATCGTGAACTTCTTCTCTACGTTGTACTTCTTCATCTTCTCAGCGGAGTGCTCGCGTCCCGCTGCAAGCACCACCAAGTCATCGGACTTCAGGCGCTGCCACAGCGCCTCTACGTGGGGGAGTTCCTTCTGACACGGCCCGCACCAGATCGCGAAGAAATTGAGGACAACTACCTTGCCCTTCACGGAGGCGTTGTCCACCTTTTTTCCGTCGAGAGTGGTGAAGTCGAAGGCGGGAGCGACATCTCCCACCTTCGTTAGCGTGGTCGATTCTTGCTCATCTGCCGCCCAAGCACCGCAAGACGCATAGCCTACCGCCAAAATGCAGACTGCAATCATGGACGTACGCATCGATTTGCCTCCCATCGTGTGTGAGTCTCGATCAAGTTCCAGTCGAGCATGCTTGCACCAGTTGCTCCGTATTGTACACTGCGCAGAATCCATGCAGCACGTTCTCATCGTCAACAAGACGCCAGCATGTGACGTGCGGACGTTTCGGCGAAACGTCCCTACCTGACCAACGAACGCTAAGTTGGAACCCGCGGACGTTTCGGCGATACGTCCCCACCTAGCCAACAAACGCTACGTTGGAACCCGCGGACGTTTCGGCGATACGTCCCCACCTGACCATAAACGAAAGCGGCGCTTGCCCTTGGGACAAGCGCCGCTGAAATCTCTCTTGCGCGTGGTCAGGTTCGAATCTTGCGCTCCAGTTGTCCGATGAGCTGGCTGACGTCGACGGATTCGCGGACTTCCTGGCTGATCTTCTGGCAGGCGTAGAGCACCGTTGTGTGGTCCTTGCCGCCAAAAGCTTCGCCAACTTCCATCAAGGATAAACTCGGTATAAGGTCTTTGCATAGGAACATCGCAACTTGCCGGGGATAGGCCACTTGCCGCTGCCGGCTGCGCCCCCGAAGGTCGCTGATGCGCACGTCGAATTGCTCCGCGACCACGCGCTGCACCGTCTCGATGGTGATGGGCTTCACCTTGTTGCGGCCGATCAAGTCGCGCAGCACTTCCTCTGCAAGCGCGAGGGTAATCTTCTGGCCGGTCAGAGACGCAAATGCCATGACGGTGACCAACGCGCCCTCGAGTTCGCGGATGTTTGTGGTGACGTAGGTGGCGATATATTTCAACACCTCCGGCGGGGCGACAATGCTTTCTTGCGCGGCCTTGTTCTGGAGAATGGCGATGCGCGTCTCCAAATCGGGCGGCTGAATGTCCGTCACCAATCCCCATTCGAATCGCGAAACCAACCGTTCTTCGAGGCCCGGAATTTCCTTCGGCTGGCGGTCGCTGGAAATCACAATCTGCTTATGCATGTCGAAGAGTGCGTTGAACGTATGGAAGAACTCTTCCTGCGTAGCCTCTTTGCCCGAGATAAAGTGGATATCGTCAATCAGAAGCACATCCACCTTGCGATACTTCGCGCGAAACCGCATCGTCGATTTCTTGGCGATGCTCTCGATCAACTGGTTTGTGAAATGCTCGGAGGAAATGAAGGAGACATTGGCGTTCGGATTGCGCCGGACGATTTCCTGCCCTATCGCCTGCATGAGGTGCGTCTTTCCGAGCCCTGTGCCCCCGTACAGAAACAAGGGATTGTAAGCACGCGCGGGATTCTCCGCGACGGCGCGAGCGGCCGCATGCGCGAATCGATTCCCGCTTCCCACTACGAACCGCTCGAAGACGTAGCGCGGATTGAATCCTTCAATCTTCTGCGCCTCTTTCGCCGGGCGTGCCCGATGAACAGGCGGAGCATCGACGGCAATCGGGGGCAATCCTTCGCCCGTCGGCACGAATGCTACTTCGCGAAAGTCGGGCGTCACCGCGCCTACGCACGTGCTGACCGCTTCCATATAGTGGTCGCGCAGCCAGTCCGCGAAGAACTGACTGGGGACTGCGATCGACAAGCGGCCATCGCTATAGGACTGAAAACGAGTCTGAGAAAACCAATTCTTGTAACTATGATCGTCAAGTATCTTCTGGAGCCGGTCTTGGGCCAATTCCCAAGGATTCGCCGCGACCGGTCCAGCCATTCCAGAGTTCTCCTGCGTGGGCAATGCCTGATCCCCTTCCCGCCTTGCTTGCATCCCTTCGACGTGCCATTGGGTATCAGCGTACCTCATGGAAGCAAAGCCTGAATCATTCACCTTCGTTCCCCTACCCTTGACGCTGCGTTCGGTACGAACCGCAGCACCCGCTAACCCCTTCCCTTCCTCATGCGACCGGTCCCAGATGCACCTCACGCATTACGACTGTTCGACTTCGAATCCAATCGCCCAGTTGCGTGATCTGTTACCCCACAGAGCGCATTTCCCTACACGCGATCGCTTATCCACAACTTATCCACAATTCATCCACAGGCCCGTAAAATCAGGCGATTCGTAAAAATCGGGTGTGGAGTTTGCACCATAACCGGCGCGGGTGTCAAGACCCGCATCGTATCGCGCGAAACCCACGCAAAACGCCGCATTGCTCAAACGCACCCCACGCACAACACTGCAGAAAGCCGGTTGTCGCGCGGTCTCATCCCGCGCAGTACCCGTCTCCTTCCGACACTCGAACGGCGCCGGCGAACACGAATGCGCATCCGGACGATCGGTTGGCGGGAGACAAATGACCGCGGTGAACTTGGCGTGCGGAAGTGGGCCTTGCGAGGGGAGACAAACGTCATTCGCTTCGATATCGAATGTTGCCTCAAGCAAAGAGTGCACGTCACAACCTCCCGCGTTCAGGCACAAAAAGCCCCCTGATAAATTGGATATAGTCAGAGGAGTGAAGCTTTCGGAAACTACCGCGTCTACCGTTTTTGAGCGGCCGAACTGCGATCGCTTATTCGCCTGATCCGCCCCGGCAATAAGCAGCCGCAGTATAACACTCGATCACGATCTCTGCAAGAAGATTCTGAGAATCGTGTAAGTCTTCGTCGCACATTCGCATAAGTGGCGGCACTCGATTCGATTCACGTATCCTATCGGCTCTCATGCTCGTCTCGTGTGTTTGTTTTTCAAAGTGAAAGGAGTCGTTGACCCTCGTGGAATTGCCGAAATGCACACCGCACCTTCCTCGCCTCGCCATCACCATGGGAGACGTCAACGGTGTTGGACCCGAGATCCTCGTCAAGGCGCTGAGCGACTCGCGTATGTTCGAACAGTGCACGCCCATCGTCTTCGGTAGCGCGGCCGTGTGGAACGAGGCGCGACGATTCACTTCACATGCGCCGCGCGCGAAAGTCATTGAATCCCTTGATGCGGCCAACTCCGACCCCGAGACGATTGCCGTTTACGAGGCAGGCGTTGTTGCACCGCCCATTCATCCGGGGTGCTTGGATGCGGACGCCGCGCGATGCGCCGTGGCATGGCTGCGCGCCGCGGTACGCGCTTCCATGGCTGGAACGATTCAGGGTTTGGTAACGTGCCCGATCAACAAAGAGGGCCTCCATCTTGCGGGCATACCCTACACGGGGCACACGGAGATCGTCGCTGAGGAGACGCAGTCGAATGACTATCGGATGTGCCTCTTCACGGACAGGATGCGAATTATCCACATCACTTCCCACTACCCGCTTTCCGAGGCGATCGCGATGGTCAAGCAACCGCGAATCGTCGATTCGATACGAATCGGGCATAACGCCTTGGTCCGCCTTGGGCTTGAACGGCGCCGCATCGCCGTCGCGGGACTCAATCCTCATGCGGGAGAAGCGGGCCTACTTGGGGTCGAAGAAGCGCGTGAAATCGAGCCGGCCGTTCTCCAATGCGCAGGAGAAGGAATCGACTGTTCGGGTCCCTATCCCCCCGATACCGTATTCAGGAGAATGTATGATGGCGAGTTCGATATGGTGATCGCCATGTATCATGACCAAGGGCACATCCCATTGAAGTTGGTGGCGATGGACGAAGGAGTCAACGTGACGTTGGGAATACCCGTGGTGCGCACATCAGTCGATCATGGCACTGCTTATGATATCGCATGGACAGGCGCTGCCCGCGAACACAGCCTGTGCGCGGCAATCCAACTTGCCACCCGGTTTGCTGGGTGCTGCCAATGATGCGTGACTCTGGCCGCCTTTGGGGACGAGTGATCGCGCTTGCGCTCGTTGCCGTTGCCTGCACCGCATCGCGCGCGGAACTCTTTACAAAGTACGGCAAGTGGTTCAATGTCGGACCAAATCCCGGCGACATCGCCGCGGCGGGTCTGAATGGCGACGGGTTGCCCGAAATCGTCACTGCCGATCGCGGTTCGATGACCAATCCACGCGAGGAAAGGCCCGCCAACGACGAGCTGTCCTATCTGGAGTCTCAAGGAAGTCTTGAGTATTTGGCAAAACCTCCTCTCAAGACGGGCTTCGCCCCGTACGCTATCGTCATCGCCAACATCGACGCACTAAAGGCGTTGGATATTGTTGCCACCTGTTTTCATGAACCGTCTTCGCGCCGCAGGCACATCACGCTCTTTCGCAACCTGAGCGAGAATGGATTCGAGGCGCTCAACTTCGCAGCACCCGATACCAACCTTCAATACCATCGCGTGCTCGACAACGACGGCGTGCCCGTCTACACAACTCCGGGCCTCACATCGCTGACGGTTCAGGACTTCAATCGCGACGGCTATCGCGACGTTGTGGCCACGGGATGGTCCAGCGACGTACTGGTCTATTTCCCCGGCGACAAGACCACCTACTTCGGCGCCCCTGTCGCCTTTCCCTGTTCAGGCGGGCCGCGCGATGTCCAAGCCGCCGACTTTGACGGCGACGGCGAATTGGATTTGGCGGTGACGCTCTACAGCAGCGGCGAATTGGCGCTTTTTCGGGGTGATGGCAAGGGGGCTTTTGCGGAAGTCACACGATTCCAGAGTCGTGGCCCCCTCCCTCACCAACTGGCCGCAACGGACATGAATGGCGACGGCAAATCCGATGTCATCGTGTCCCATTGTTTCACGAGCGATTCCGTGGTCATCTTCTATGGCGACGGGGGCTTCTCATTCAGTGTCTCCCAAGAAGTGGAAGTGGGCAAGGATAACAATCGCGAAGTCGTCGAGCACGAAATTCGCGATCTTGTGGTGGGAGATTTCAATGACGACAAACGAGTCGATATGGCCGTTACGTGCCGCGCCTCGCGCCAGGTGGTCATCTTTGTCAATGAGTCGACAACATCGGGAATACGGCAATCGTTTCGAAGAGAAGAGTATGTCTACAAAGATGCGCAACCGTACGCACTGTGTTCGGCGGACTTCAATGGGGATCAAAAACTCGATTTGGCCGTGACGTTGTGGGGGCCTAATGCCGTGGCGCTGCTCCTCGGCAAATAGGGTTTCTTCATCGGAGTTACGAGGCGCTCGGGGTTTTCCTCAGGTTCTTGATTCTCCGATTGAGCTCGGCCAAGCGGGCATCCGACAGAACCCTGCCTCCGAATCGGACCCTGTTGTATTCCTCCAACACGGTTTCGAGCACCTCGCGATCAATCCCACCTTCTCCAGGGGGCGCAAGCTCGAGTATCTCGCGCGCGGACTTTCCACGGCATTCGATCCCCAGCGCATGCAACCGCCGCTTCAAGCGGATAAACAGACGTAACGCACGCGTTTGGTCTGGCGTCAATTCCGCTCGAAATGGGCGCGGCGCCAGACGCAGAGTGGACATATAGACAACGGCCCACCCGATCGCAATGAGCGCCATCAACCACAAGACCGTTCGCCCAATCGTAGTCTGAAGCACAGGAGCCAGGAGTGCGCTTGGTTCCATGAAATCAAAGTCGCGCCGAAGAACGCGGAGCGCTAGCAGGCGAAGGTCACCCAGACGGAATCCACCTTCG